>NZ_JBYCKN010000138.1:0-20177 GCF_057473405.1 Sulfobacillus sp. TH-112 | reverse complement strand
CGTTGGGTATGGCGGTCGTGATTTTAATGGTGTAGCAAGGGGGGAAGCCATGACAAATGTTGACCTGATATTTAAGTTGGCGGGAATTGGCATTTTAGTCACAGTGGCATACAGCGTCTTAGAACGATTGGACCGCAAGGAGTGGGGGCAATTAGTAGCACTCGCCGGGATTGCCATTGGATTCTTGATGGTGTTGCAGGAGGTCGTGCAGTTGTTTCAAAGTGTTCGGACGATGTTCAACCTTTAGGACAAGGGAGGGTGTCGTGTGGCTGTGCTGTTGCGGGTAGTGGGACTGGGCCTCATTGCCACTGTTCTCTTGGTCGTTATTCGTGAGGAGCGTAAGGATATTGGAGTGGTCTTACGACTGGCGATTGCGACCGGGATGTTGTTGGTGCTGGTTCCGGATATTGCCCGGGTCATGGCAGCCTTTGTGCACATTTCCGAAATCGCTCATATACCGGCGGCGTATTTAGTGGTCTTAGTGAAAGTGGTCGGGATTTCTTATCTCACCGTGTTCGTCGCCCAATTGGCGAACGATTCAGGTGAGGCGGGTACCGGTCTTCGAGTAGAATTGGCGGGAAAAATCGTGATTCTCATATTAGCCATTCCTTTGGTGGCGAGCATCACGGAAACCGTGCTGAAATTAATTCCGTCCTAGTGAGTCAGGAGGCGATAATGTGCTTAAGCGCTGGTGGATAGTCGGGGGTGCGGGAGCGTCCGTGCTGACTCCGCATCTGGTTTATGCTGCAACTATCGATCACTTAGTGAATCAACAGGTGCAATCGCTCAACACCAGTGGCCTTGAGCAGCAGATTTCCTCTATGGTGAATCGCTCGTCACAACTGGATATTCCCAGCATCGGGCACATTGTACAAAGTGTGCTGCATAGAGAGATGCCGTTTAACCCGCTATTACTACTGGATGCACTAGGGCGAGGCCTTTTAGGCGATCTGACGGTGGAAAGTCGGGTACTGGGCCTGATCTTTCTGTTGACAGTCTTGGCCGCTTTACTGTCCCGCTTATCAGAGGCTTTTCAAGACCGCGATTCTGCCGGTCTGGTCACCATTTCACAGATGGTGGTGGTGTCCGCATTGATTTTAATGGCATTGCGGACCTTTGCTCTAGCGGTGTCCACGGTGGAGCAATTGGTTGGCAATCTCGTACACTTCATGGAGTCATTAATCCCCTTACTTCTGGTCCTGATTGCCGGGAGTGGGGCGTTAGCTTCGGCTGGGATTTTCCATCCCCTCATGCTGCTTGTGACCAATGTCGTAGCCGTATTGACCAAACGTTGGGTATTACCGTTAGTGTTAATGGCCACCATCGTGGAACTCGTGTCGGTCTGGTTGCCGAAATATTCTCTAAAGACCTTAGGTGGACTACTACGGCAAGTGGGTCTCACCCTCCTAGGCGGCCTCATGACCCTGTTCTTAGGCGTCATGGCGGTAGAGGGGGCGGCGGGTTCGGTGGCCGATGGGGTCACGCTGAGGACGGGGAAGTTTCTCGCCAATACCTTTGTACCGGTGATTGGCAAGATGTTTTCGGACGCCATGGAGGCGGTACTGGGATCATCCCTCCTGCTTAAAAATGCCGTCTCGGTGTTTGGCGCCTTAGGCATCATCGCCCTAGTGGCGTTCCCACTGGTAAAGCTGTTTGTCATGATGGTGCTCTACCGGGTTGGAGCGGCGGCGGCAGAGCCTTTGGGCGTCTCCGCGATTGGCGATGCGCTGAACATCATGGCTAACTCTCTGGGCTGGTTGATTGCGATTGCCGGGGCCGTGGCTCTGATGTTTTTCTTGGTGGTCACCGTAGTGGTGTCGACCACCAACGGAGTGCAACTGTAGTCATGATGAGTTTAGGGAATTGGTTAAGGGTCCTCATTGTTGTGGTGTTGCTGGGGAATCTAGTGGAGTTTGTTCTTCCTCGTGGGGATTTGAAACGCTATGGCGGACTGGTGGTAGGCCTGGTGGTATTAGCCACCATGGTCAGCCCGTTGTGGGGATGGATGCATGCTCTAGGGACACGGGTGAACACAGTGCCTACCTCGTGGACCAATACTGCCAGTGGATTCACCAACGTGGTCGAACAAGAAGAGGTGCACCAGGCGGAAAGCATTGTGATGAGCATGCCTCACGTGACGGATTGCCGGATCACGCTCAGTTCGGTCCATCATGTCATCGCGCGAGTCACTGTGAGCCAGCCAGTGGGCCATGGTACCGTACGAAAGTACCTGGCAGCAGCTCTTCAAGTGACGATGGCGGATACTCCGGACATCACCATGGTGGTGATCGAACCTACGTCGCAAGCGGGTCACGCAGGGGGACACATACACGGTGAGCGAGGGGAATAAGGTGGACACCAGAGGAGGGGACCATGGCATCAGGATATCGGGAATGGTGGAAGAAGTTTATTAGTCAGGATCGTCGATCCATTGTGCGCTTAGTTATGGTGGGAGGAGCCGGCGTACTGTTGCTAGCCTTTGGGAGTTTTGGAATCGCGCGGCCGTCTCCACCCGTACACACCAAGAGCACCTTGCCGCAAAACGCGTTGCAACGACAAGAAGAGGAGATTGGGAGCCAAGTCACTCAGATTTTAGACAAGATTCCGGGAGTGAAAAGCGCTTCAGTCGCTGTCACCTTGGCGCGCAGTATTCAGTCCCAATATGTCGATAGTTCCGGTAGCGGGTCGGGCAACCAACCGGTACTGGTGACGACCAACACCGGCCAGACGGTGGTGCCTTTAGATCAAATCGGACCTGCGGTTGCTGGCATCGTCGTGGTGAGCCCCTCTGCGGTCCATCCGATGATTCGCCAAGAACTGTCTCAGGCCGTGGAGACCTTATTGCAAATTCAAGCATATCAAGTGCTGATTTTACCCAATTAGACAGTGGATCAGTGACCATGGAGGAGGAATAGCTATATGAAAAGGCCCCAAGTAATTCGATTTGCTGCCTTTGTGACGGTGCTGGCAGTCCTTTTAGGATATGTTGTGTATCACCGCACCAGCGGAGAAAGTACCGTCGGCGTGAAGACGTCCACTCGTGTCAAGAGTGCCTCGAGTCAACTGTCCAATCTCGAGAACTATTTTGTCAACTTTCGACTGCAGCGCGATCGGTTGATGACGAAGGAAATCGCCACATTAAAGGCTTTGGTCAATAACCCGAGCATCTCCAAGACGGCCAAGGACGAGGCGGCTGCTACCATGGTACGCGATACCCAAGAACTTAAGCAAGAAACCCGTATCGAAGGACTATTGTCGGGACGCGGTTTTCCCTTAAGTGCCGCCACCGTGACTCAGGACCAAGTGGTGGTGATGGTGGGAGGAGCTGCTCTCTCCAATACCCAAGTAGCCCGCATTGCGGATACCGCGACCACGGTGACCGGGCTTCCACCGGAAGATGTGGTGATATTACCGAAGGCATAACGCTTCGTACGACAGGGAGATGTTCGCGGGGAGGGATTCTCCCCTAGACATCTCCTTGCTATTATGGTGTATTAGACAGTGGAAGATTAGGAGGGATTTTGGTGTTTAAAAAGATTTTAGTGGCTAACCGCGGGGAAATTGCCATTCGCGTAATGCGTGCGGCGCGTGAATTGGGAATACAGACGGTTGCTGTATACTCGGACGCGGACCAGGACGCACCCCATGTACGCTATGCTGATGAAGCGTTTCCTATCGGTCCGGCTCAGTCATCATTAAGTTACTTACATATTCCGAACATTATCAATGCCGCAGTGCACACCGGCGCGGAAGCGATTCACCCCGGCTATGGGTTCTTGTCGGAAAATGATCATTTTGCCCGAGTCTGTGAAACCTGGGGGTTGGTCTTCATTGGACCGCCGGTCGAGGCCATTCAAAAAATGGGGATTAAGGCGGAGGCCCGTCAAATTATGAAGGCGGCGGGGGTGCCGGTCGTTCCGGGAACGGAAGGCACGGTGAACAGTCTTGCTGAGGCCATTGCCATAACGGAACAAATTGGGTTTCCGGTGCTGGTGAAAGCGTCCTTTGGCGGTGGTGGTCGTGGTATTCGCATCGTGGAAAACCAAGAGGGATTAGCAGACGCCATTGAACGCGCCAGTCGTGAGGCGAAGTCGGCGTTTGGTCAGGGTGACGTCTATATAGAGAAATATCTCAAGGACCCTCGACATATCGAAATTCAAGTGTTGGCCGATACATTCGGGAATGTGATCACCTTAGGTGAGCGAGAAAGCTCGCTGCAGCGGCGTCGGCAGAAGGTACTGGAGGAGGCGCCATCGGTGGCTGTGACGCCCGATATTCGTGCACGGATGAGTGAAGCAGCGCGCAAGGCGGCGGAGGCCGTTCATTATGTGAGTGCCGGGACATTAGAGTTTTTGTTAGATCAGTCGGGAGAATTCTATTTTATGGAAATGAATACCCGTGTTCAGGTTGAGCACCCGTGCACGGAATTGGTGACCGGTGTCGATATTGTGAAAGAGCAAATCCGCGTCGCGGCCGGTGAGCCCTTGTCGATATCACAGGATGAGATTGCGATGCGTGGATGGAGTATCGAATGTCGCATTAATGCTGAAGATCCCGCGCTTCAGTTTCGGCCAAGCCCCGGAGAGGTGACCCAATGGGTGGAACCTGGCGGCCCCTGGGTGCGGGTGGACGCTGCCGCTCAAAAAGGATATGTGGTGCAACCCTATTACGACTCTTTGCTGGCGAAGTTAGTCACCTGGGGCCGTGACCGCGAAGAAGCTGTGGATCGAATGAATCGGGCGCTAAGTGAATTTCAGGTCGATGGGGTGAAGAATACCATCGAAATGCATCAACAATTGATGCAGGACCCGGAATTCCGTGCTGGAAAGATTCACATTAACTTCCTCGGAGAACGGTTTAAGGGTGCATAGGGGGAGGGAAACTAGGTGGAAGACGAAGAAATTCAGGAGCAACAACCCGCCGTTCCTAGTATTCAGATTGCCAACGAGGTCATCGCCTCGATTGCTGGATTAGCGGCGATGCATGTGGAGGGCGTGGCGGGACTGCAAGGAGGGATGGCAGCCAACCTGTCGGACATGCTGGGGCGGCGAAGCACATCTCGCGGCATTCGCGTCGACGTGGAGCAACGCACGATTGACCTGTCGCTCTATCTCAGTGTGTTTTATGGAGTGCGTATTCCCGAGGTCGCACAAAAAGTACAGGATCAAGTGAAAGCGCAGGTCGAGCATATGACGGGACTGCGGGTACGCGTGGTGGACATCCACATTCAAGGAGTGACCAAAGACGGGGAATCATCGGTTCAGCCGTCATAGCGATTACAGGACGAAGCACGAAAGGAAGAGGTCAAAGTGGCGCGTCATCACGCAAGGGAATTGGCCTTGAAAATCTTGTTTGAATATGACCTCGCGCAAGCCACATTGACGACCGTGGTGGATCGGACGTTGGCTGGAGCATCGCCAGCTGACGGAACGTACGCTCGCAAACTGGTGGAGGGGACCACCGCCAATCAAAAGCAGATTGACCAGTGGATTTCGGAATCAGCTCAAGATTGGCGCATTCATCGTATGCCGACGATTGACCGCAACATTCTGAGACTGGCGAGTTATGAAATCGCCCATGAACCGGATGTCCCTCTTTCGGTCATTATTAATGAAGCTCTGGAATTGACACAATCGTATAGCACGCCGGACGCCAAACGTTTTGTGAATGGCGTGCTGGGAAGCATTGCCGACAAGGTCCGCCCGGAGGGAGATGGGGATCGCGAGGGACGATAGCGCGTGGAGCCTGGGCATCGATACAAGCGCCTACACCACTTCGGTTGCGGCCGTGGGAGCGGCAGGGCTGCGACATCAAGAGCGCCAACTATTGCCGGTGGATGAGGGCAAGCGGGGACTGAGGCCAAGTGATGCCTTATATCTCCATCTTCGTAACCTGCCTTCTCTGGTAGAACGTCTATGTGCCCAGGTACCCATCGATGGCCTCGCCCAAGTGGCGGTGTCTATTGCGCCCCGACCGGTGGCGTCCTCCTACCTCCCCCCATTTTTGGCCGGAGAGGCGATCGCGCGTGCCATTGGCGCCAGTCGTGGGGTACCGGTTTTGCGGACAAGCCATCAAGAGGGGCATATTCGGGCGGGAATGGCTGGATCGGGTCTCGACCCGGATGGGCCGTTTATGGCCTTGCACGTTTCGGGAGGTACGACGGAACTGGTCAAAGTTGAGGGGCACTCCCCTCGGCTTACCATCACGACGGTTGGCGCCAGCGACGATTTGTATGGCGGGCAATTTATCGATCGCATTGGTGTGTTATTGGGCAGTGCATTCCCTGCAGGTCCGCAAATGGATGCCTGGGCGGAAGCGACAGATGTCATCGCCAATATCCCGGTGAGTCGAGCACGCTTTCATGATCACCAGTGGTGGATTAGTTTCTCGGGTCCAGAAAGCGCGGCAGAGCGAGCGTTGGCGCAGGGAGCTGAGCGCTATTCGGTGGCGCGCGGCGTGATGGAATCGATTGCCGTGAGCTTGGCTCACCTAGTGACAACCCAGACCCACATGGCCGGCGGAAACCTGCTGATCGTGGGTGGGGTTGCAGCGAATACCCACTTGCGACGGAGGATGCAAGAGATCTTAGCCGCCTCATGGCGGATTTGGTTTGCCTCTCCGGAATGGAGTCGAGATAATGCGGTAGGGGTGGCATATCTTGGATGGGATGCATATCAGGACCAACCAATATCGACGGGGAGGATATAACGCGAAGTGGCGAATATGAGCGGTAGTGCAGAAACTCAATATTTCGATGGGCGTGCGGTGGCGCTAGTGATGCGTAAGAAGTTAACGCAGGACATTATGGCCGCCGAAAGTGTGTTTGGCAGAGGGCCGGGGTTGGCGGTGGTGTTGGTTGGGGAGGATCCGGCATCACAAGTCTATGTACGCAATAAGGAAAAAGCGTGTCAGTCTGTGGGGATACGTTCAATGGTTCACCGGTTACCTGCCAGCGTGAGTACCGAGGCCGTGGTGGAATTAGTGGACGAGCTTAATCACACAGTGGCTGTCGATGGTATTTTGGTGCAATTACCGTTGCCTTTGCATATTGATCGAGAAAAAGTATTAGAGACCCTTGCTCCCGAAAAAGACGTGGATGGGTTAACCACGATAAATCAAGGGCGACTAGTACAAGGTCATGCCGGACTACGGCCCTGCACGCCGCTCGGAATTATGGATTTACTCAAGCATTATGAGGTGGCCGTTCAAGGGAAACGGGTGGCGGTTATTGGACGTAGCTTATTGGTAGGCCTACCGGTGTCTTTGATGCTGATGGAAAGCAATGCGACCGTGACGGTGATTCATTCTAAGACTCTCGACCCTGAGTCGGCGAGTCGGCGGGCTGATATTGTTGTGGTAGCGGCTGGCCGAGCAGAATTGGTGAACCGCCACTGGGTCAATCGGGATGCCATTGTAATTGATGTGGGGATTCATCGCACCGAGACGGGATTAGTGGGCGATTGTGATATGAAGGACTTAGCGGGCTATGTCCGGGGGATCACCCCAGTGCCAGGTGGAGTTGGACCGATGACCATACAAGAACTGTTGTCTAATACCTTTTTAGCCTTCCAGAGGCGGATAGAGACGTCATGAAGCCATTATCTGTGAGTGAGTTGGTAGCGCAGATTAGACATCTCGTCGAAGGGGTCGAGATGTGGCAAAAGGTGTGGATACTAGGGGAATTGAGCGGCGTCAAGCATCATAGTTCGGGCCACTGGTACTTTACAATCAAAGACGAGTCGGCACAAATGAGGGCGGTGATGTTTCGACGAGATGCTCAGACCCTCACCGCTCCTTTGCAGGATGGAATGGCGGTACGAGTCTTGGCACGCGTGGGGGTCTTTGAACGCGATGGACAAACGCAATTATATGTTTCAGTAGTACAGGATATTGGGCGCGGTTCTCAGGAACTCGCTCTGGAACAACTCAAACAGCGTCTCTATGAAGAAGGACTATTCTCGCGTCCTAAACGGCGGCTACCCATAGTGCCACGAGCCGTGGCGATTGTCACATCACCCACTGGGGCGGCACGCTATGATATTGAGACGGTGGTTAACCGACGGTTTCCGGCTATGCGGATGGTTTTATATCCGGTGTTAGTACAGGGCAAAGAGGCGGCTCGCAGTATTGTCGAGGCCTTAAGCCGTGTGGATACGGAAACGATGGATGTCCTTATTATTGGCCGTGGCGGAGGCGCCAAAGAGGACCTCTCGGTGTTTAACGATGAAAGCGTGGTTCGCGCCTTGGCAGGCATTTCTATTCCAGTCATATCGGCCGTAGGCCACGAGATCGATACCACGTTGGTGGACTTAGTAGCTGACCTTCGTGCCCCCACACCCTCGGCCGCAGCTGAACTGGCGGTTCCGGAACGGACTCAATTGCAAAACTGGCAGGAGAACTTATCGCACAGAGCCGATCACGCGTTGATGCAGCGTCTGCATATTGAACGTGAGCGCTTGTCGCGCTGGACTGAACATGGCCTTTTGGCCCATCCCGAGGCAGTATTTCGCGAGTATCGCCATCAATTGGATCGCATCGAGGAACGTGGGGAGCGCGCCTTTGAGCGCTATCTCCTAGGAGCCCGGCAAAGCGTGGATCGCATGCTTACGAGTCTGCCGCTGTTAAATCCCGAAGCGCCATTAATTCGAGGATACGCGTACGTGACAGATGAGAACGATCAACTGGTCACCGGGAATGAGGTACAATGGGGACAAGCCTATCGAGTACACTGGCACCAAAGAAGCATCTGGATGACACGTGTGGATCACAAGAAGGAGAACCAGGATGAATGAAGATCAAGAGCTGGACCAATATGAAGCGGTCATGACCCGGTTGGAAGAAATCGTGAAGCTACTGGAGACGGGACGGGCGCCTTTAGGAGAGAGTTTGCGGCTCTATCAAGAAGCCCGATCGTTGAGCGAGTCAGCCAATCGGCTTTTATCCCGTGCGGAGGCCGTGATTAATGAGGTTCGGTCGGGTGATGAGAACCCAAGGAGTCAAACGCGGTAATGGACGTTCAAGCATGGTTGAACTCGACTCGCGTCGTCATTGATGAATGGATCGAAGCCGACATCAAGGCGATGGGGGTGGAGCCACAGTCTGTCGAAGAGGCAATGCGCTATTCGCTGCTTGCAGGGGGGAAGCGGTTGCGCCCGCAGTTGGTGATGGCAGCGGCCGACTACGTCGGGATTGTACCCGGAGAGGTGCGACTAGCCGCCTTAGCGGTGGAGTATGTGCACACTTATTCCCTCATTCACGATGACCTTCCGGCCATGGATGATGACGACATGCGCCGTGGGCAGCTAACCTCTCATAAGGTGTTTGGTGAGGCGATGGCCATATTAGCGGGGGATGCATTACTCACCGAAGCTTTTAGGTTGATGACCGAGTGCGGATCGCAATTTCACAGCGAGAATGTGGTACGAGCAGTTCACCGGTTGGCCGAGGCCGCGGGTCGCCGGGGATTAGTGCGTGGACAGGTGAAGGACTTGGCCGCCGAGCACCAAAGTATTTCCGTGGCCGAATTGGAAGAGATTCACCGCAATAAAACGGGAGCACTATTTGAGGTATCGCTTGCGATTCCCGCGGTTTTGGTGGGAGATGAGGCGAGTGCGACAAAGTTAACCCGGTTTGGCCATCACTTTGGCTTGGCATTTCAAATGGTGGATGATATTTTGAATGTAATTGGCGACTCGGTAACACTGGGCAAGGCGACGGGGACGGATGCGGGACTTGGCAAAGCGACCTATCCCCGACTAATCGGTTTGGAGACATC
This sequence comes from Sulfobacillus sp. TH-112, assembly GCF_057473405.1. Taxonomy (NCBI): domain Bacteria; kingdom Bacillati; phylum Bacillota; class Clostridia; order Eubacteriales; family Clostridiales Family XVII. Incertae Sedis; genus Sulfobacillus; species Sulfobacillus sp. TH-112. Next base: position 10,402 of record NZ_JBYCKN010000138.1, on the reverse strand, counting down.
GCAGCGATTGGTTCAGGAACACGTCGCATTGGCGAGGGAAATTATTGCGGGCACGCGCTCAGAGGTGTTAGTAGGTTTGCTAGACTTTGCGGTGCAGAGGACATGGTAGTCAGAGGAGGGGCCGATGGCGGAGCTGTTAAAGAGAGTTCATAGTCCACAAGATATTCGACATTTTACAGTGGGCCAACTAGAGCAGTTGGCTCGTGAATTACGGTCGGCGATCATTGCCACCACGGCAAAATCGGGGGGGCACGTCGGCGCGAGTCTTGGGGCTGTGGAACTCACGTTAGCGTTGCACTATGTGTATGATACCCCGATAGACAAAATTGTATTTGACATTGGACATCAAGCGTATGCCCATAAGATTATTTCCGGACGACGCGATCAGTTTCATTCCATCCGACAGTTGCACGGATTGTCAGGATTCTTGAAAAGGCATGAAAGCGAATATGATGCTTGGGAGGCAGGTCATGCGGGCACCTCACTTTCAGGAGCGCTAGGGATGGCGGTGGCGCGAGATTTAAAGCGCCAGGAATACCACATTGCGGCGGTGATCGGCGATGGCGCTCTGACGGCTGGAATGGCTTGGGAAGCGCTTAATCAAATGGGCCATTTAAAGACTCCTGTGGTGGTGATTGTGAACGATAATTCCATGTCCATTGCGCCTAATGTTGGGGCATTTGCGCGCTATCTGACAGACCTGCGCACGGCGCCGGGATACGTGCGTATGAAACAAGATATTGAATCTATTTTAGAGTCTGTTCCTCTCCTTGGAGGACCACTGCGGCGAACTGGTGAGCGCATCAAGGATGTGCTACATCATGCGGTACTGCCAGGAAACGTATTCGAAGAACTAGGATTTAAGTACTATGGCCCTTTAGACGGGCATGATTTAGCCGGTCTCATTCCGATACTCCGCAATGCTAAAAGTTTTGAAGGTCCCGTGGTAATTCACATTAATACCCAAAAAGGACGCGGTTATCGGCCTGCAGAAGAACGGCCCATGCAGTTTCATGGCCCGGGCCCATTTGATATTCAATCGGGCACGATGATGTCGTCCGCTGGGCCGTTGACGTACAGTCAAGTATTTAGCGAAACATTAATCGAATTGGCGGCTGAACGTCGCGACATTGTTGCCATTACTGCGGCGATGCCGGATGGTACCAAACTTGATTTATTTCAGGAGAAGTATCCTGAACGGTATTTTGATGTGGGTATTGCTGAACAACATGCGGCCACGTTTGCTGCCGGATTGGCGATGGAGGGGCTGCGTCCGGTATTTGCGGTGTACAGTACCTTCTTGCAACGCGCCTATGATCAGGTGATTCATGACGTTTGTCACCAGAACTTGCCTGTGGTATTTGCGGTGGACCGTGCCGGATTAGTAGGAGGCGATGGGGCCACTCATCAAGGCGTGTACGATGTGGCTTTCTTACGAACCATCCCCAACATCGATATTGCGATGGGAAAAGATGAGCACGAACTGCGTCAACTGCTTCGTTTGGCCTTTGAGCGTTCTAATCCGGTGGCTATTCGGTACCCCCGAGGGAGTAGTACCGGGACTGATCGCAATCCGTCGGCCGTGGATGTGCAATGGGGACATGGAGAGTGGATCGTGAAAGGAGCGGATCTCACCATTTGTGCCTTAGGGCCCATGGTGGCTCGCGCACTGCGGGTGCGAGAGAGCTTACAAGAGCAGGGCTATGAGGTGGGCGTCGTCAATGCGCGCTTTGTGAAGCCGCTGGACACCGAACTCTTAAGGGAGGTGGTTGGCTCCACCCGGGCGCTCATGACCTTAGAAGAGCACTCGCTAGCGGGCGGCTATGGATCGGCAGTGGCGGAGTGGATGAATACTTCGTCCGAAGTGACGGTTCCCATGCGTCTGGAAGGGTTGCCGGACCAATTCATTGACCATGGGCCGACGGAATTTTACCTTGAGGCGTTCGACTTAAGCGTGGAGGCTCTTACACGCAAGGCCGGCGCTTGGCTCAATCAACTGGCCGAGGCACTTCATCAATGACGGCTTCAAAGCAGCGGCTTGACCTGCGTCTGGTCGCGCAGGGATTAGTAGCTACGCGCAGTCGTGCGCAAGCTCTCGTTATGGCGGGGCAAGTACAGGTCAATGGTACGGTTGAGACCAAGAGTGGACGCCTTTTAGCGGCGGACGACGATGTTCAGGTGATGCAAGGCCTCCCCTATGTTAGTCGGGGAGGCCTGAAGTTGGAGAAGGCATTGGTCTCTTTTGACATACACCCGTCTGGCTGGCAGGTGGCTGACATCGGCGCATCGACGGGCGGATTTACCGACTGCTGGTTGCAAAATGGGGTATCCCATGTATATGCGGTGGATGTGGGCTACGGCCAGTTGGACTGGGGCCTTCGACAAGACCCCAGAGTGAGTGTGTTTGAGCGCACTAATGCGCGCTACCTCACCCGCGATACCATAGGCGTCAGCACGCTGCTGGATGGAGCATCAATAGACGTGTCTTTTATTGGATTACGCTTGGTATTGAGGCCGCTTAAGGACGTGGTGTCCCCGGGGGGGTCCATTGTGGCTCTTGTGAAACCACAATTTGAAGCCGGCCCAGAGAAGCTTGGGCGGGGTGGGGTGGTGCGGGACCCACGCATTCACGAAGAGGTACTCTATCGAATTTTGGATGAAGTGCAGATGTTAGGCTATGCTGTCCGCGGGATGGATGTGTCTCCGATTCGTGGACCTGAAGGCAATATTGAATTTCTGATGCATTTAGGACAGGATCCAAAATCCGCGATAATACCACAAGTGGATGAGATCATCGCGAGGGCGTGGAAGATGGGAGAATCCCATGACTAATATATTGGTGTGGCCCAATCCTGAAAAGGATCAGGTGCGTGGATTGGTGTTGCGGATGCATCAGTGGCTTGCCAATCAAGAGGTAGAACTGATCATGCCCTATGATCTTGCCGATGCCGTAGGAATGCCGGCTCAGGGACGGTATCCGGAACAACTGAGTACCATGGAGTTTGCGTGTACAGTGGTCTTGGGCGGAGACGGGACTTTGTTGCGGGCGGCCAAGGAATTGGCCCCGTTGACAACCCCGATTTTGGGGGTCAACCTAGGACACCTCGGTTTCTTAACAGAAGTGGAAGTGCCCGAACTCTATGCAGCGCTGACATCGGTCTTGAGAGGAGAGTATGCCTTCGATGAACGTCATTTGCTGACGGCGCAAGTGGTACGCGACGGCCAGGTGCTGGCGGAATTCGAGGCCATGAATGATGTGGTGGTGGCTAAAGGCCCTTTCGCGCGGCTGATCCATCTTGAAACGTTTGTTGATGGCGCCTATGTGACCACATATCCTGCGGACGGTCTCATTATCGCGACGCCTACTGGGTCAACCGCCTATTCGCTGTCCGCAGGGGGACCAATCTTGGCCCCAGATTTAGACGTCATGGTGCTGACGCCCATTTGCCCTCATTCATTTTTTGACCGATCCATCGTGCTTGCTCGCCAACAGGAGGTGCGGACGAGGATTCGCAGCATTCATCGCGACACCTTAGTCACCATCGATGGGCAAGAGGTGCATCCTATTGAAGATGGCGATGAGGTGGTGGTCACGGCAAGTCCGACCACTATACAGCTCATTCGCCGCCCGGGATGGAGTTTTTTTCATGTATTGCGGGGCTGGAGGAAAGGGCACTAAGAAGGAGTCAGTCCATTGATTATTGAACTTGAAATGGAAAATTTCGCATTGTTCGACAGATGCCGGGTAAGCTTTGGCTCGGGATATAACGTGATGACGGGCGAGTCGGGCGCGGGAAAATCGCTTGCCCTGGAAGGCGTTGTGACAGCCTTTGGAGTGCGCGTCACGGCGGACCGTATCGGGCAATTTGCAGATAGCATGCGCCTCAGGGTTTCCTTGAGTCTGGCGGAAGACGATGATCTATGGGACGATTTGCTGCCCTTTGGAATTGAAGCCGATGAGGTGCTCATTCTGGAGAGACAGGTCAGCCGGGATAACCGGTCTTCCTATCGGATTCAGGGACAGATCGTGCCGGCGCAATTGGTACGAAAGATTGGGGATCAGGTGGTAAATTATGTGGGCCAGCATCAGTTACTCAAAGTCGCTAATGCCCAGTACATTCGTGAGTGGCTGGACCGATATGGGGAGCTCACCGAATTGCGCTCACAGGTCGAACAGCACTATGACGCCTATCAAGCCTTGAATGCTGAAGTGGCACGTCTGCAGTCTGTGGCCGAAGACCTTCCACAACTTCCTCTGAAGCGGTCTACTTATGAAGAACTGCGGGCATTACATCTTGAGGTGGGTGAAGATGAGCGGATTCAGCGTGAACTGGGGCAATTGCGCGCGGGGCGTCAACTCTTGCAGACCAGCGGTGCGGTATATGACATATTGGATGGGGATGGCGCAACGGGTGTGCTTTGGAATGTCGCCGAAGCGCTTCGACTTATTGAGACCTTAATAACCTACGATAAGGATTTGCAGGGACTGCTAGACAGCATGCATAGTGCTGAGGAACTCTTACAGGATGTCCGCATGGATATTTCTCGCTGGCGTGAGAATTTGGATCTGGATCCAGCCCGTTTAGAGGTGTTGGAAGAGAGAGCAGACCACATTATGCGTGCGAAACGACGATTTGGTCCAGAAATCCGTGATATTTTGGCGTATGCGGAGTCGCTTCGGGAAGAAATTGCCGCATTGGAAAATCTTGAATGGGAGTTGTCTCGGGCCAAAGAAAAACGAGAACGGTCGTATGAAGAACTGATCATCATTGCCGACCAACTGTCCATGGGCCGTCGGCGGATGGCCGAGCGTGCCGGATTAGACGTGTCAGCAACGGTTCAGAACATGGAGATGCCTGGTGCGCGAGTGGTGTTCGACATCGAGTCGGCGCCAATCGCTAGCCATGGACAAGATCACGTTGAGATTCTTTTTACTGCCAATCAAGGGCACGAGCTGAAATCGCTCTCCAAGGTAGCTTCAGGTGGGGAGCTTGCTCGGGTTGCTCTCGCATTAGCGGTCTCGGGTCCCACTGATGGAGAGTCTTTCTATATTTTTGACGAGGTGGACCAGGGCTTAAGCGGTGCCAGTGCGGACACGGTGGGTCGACTGCTGGAGCAGTTAGGGAAAAAAACACAGGTCATCGCGGTGAGCCATCAACCGGTGGTTGCAGCGCGGGCCGCGTTCCATGCCGTGGTAGGTAAGACAGTGCGGGACGGCCACAGCGTAGCCGAAGTGGCGCCTTTGCAGGGCAGAGCAAGACTGATCGAAATCGCCCGAATGTTGAGTGGAACTTCAGACGAGGTGGCTCTGCAGCATGCAGAAGTGTTGCTGCGTCATAAACACGACGGAGCATAGGACGAGGAGGACGTATGCGCGTTATTATATCGAGCTTGCCAATCGGGACCGGACATGACATTGCAGCTCGGGCATTAGCTGAAGCGTTCGCACGGCGTGGGGCGGAAGTCGAATTTTCTCATCATTTGGTGGCCAATGTGCGATGGCAGAGTCGACTCTATTTTTTGGGGATTCGCTTTGCACCCTCGCTCTATGGGCCTCTCTTTCGTGTCGGAGACCGAGTACCGCAGTTTTGGCGTCAACATCGTGAAAGCTGGCGGGAAGCCGGTGAAACGGTTTTGTCAGAAGTGTATCGCGTCCATAGGCCAGACTTTGTCGTCGCAACCCATCCGTTCGCCCTGACTGCATGGTCTTGGGTGCGAGAACGACACCCTGACTTACGTTTGGTCGGTGTTTTGACTGACCTATCTGTCCATCAGTATTGGTATGAGCCCATGGCCGATGCCTATGCGGTGTGGTTTCCTGAGCAAATTGGAGACTTAGAGCGGTGCGGGTATGACGGCAAAAGAGTCTGGGACCTGGGCATTCCCATTCGCGCATCATTTAGCGAATTTAGTCCACTCATTGGGCAACTGAGGCAAGGGCCGATCGTATTGCTGGGCGGTGGTTTAGGCATGGGGCCATATGTGCGCATATTGCAACAATTAGCCGAGTTACCCTTTCCGGTTTTGGCCATATGTGGGCACAACGAACAGTTGCGCTGGAAACTTGATGAACGACGGTGGCCAGAGCGCGTGCATATTGTGGGCTATGTGGAACATATGCCCTCACTTTTACAAAATGCGCGTCTAGTGGTGGGGAAACCCGGCGGAGTCACGGCTGCTGAAGTGTGTCAATCTCAAGTTCCGTGGGTGCTGACGCATTGGATTGCAGGTCAAGAAGAGGCCAATCGCGATCGACTGATAATGCATGATTTAGCGGTTCGTGGTGACAATAACTTAAAGGAATTGGCGACAGAGTTAACCAGTGCAAACTCAGCGAAGAGACACCAGTTAATTAGCAATCAAAAAGAATGGGCGCGCCCGCGAGCCGCCGATGACCTGGCGGAGCGGATTTTGTCACTTTAACCAGGCCCGTGTGGACCAAAGTTTTGGATCTTCCTCTTCTGTCATGAGATGGTGATATTGGCGGGAATGACGATATCGCTCACTCCGCACCTTATGGTTTGAGGAGGAGATGACGTTGAAGAGATGGGGTCGAGCTGGGGATATCCTCAAGAAGGTTGCGGGAGCAATGCTAGCGGTGGGCATTGTCGCTATCGGAACATCTGCCCCGGCGCAAGCGCTTTTTCGTTTTCCGCATCAGTTGAGCGTGCCAACTGGGGAAGACGCTTACGTCGCGTGGTCAAAGTGGCTGCCGGCTACCGTGGTGGTCGGTGCGCATGAGGTGGTTCGCGTGCGGGATATGAGTCAATTAGACATTCACACCGGGAAAGTGGGGCACTATGTGCTTCATTTTCGTTTGTTTGGGTGGCTTCCTTGGCGTGGTCTACCTGTGGACGCTACCAAGCCGATCTATGTCGTACCCGGCGGGGAGTCAGTGGGGATTTTGGTGCGCACCAGAGGGCTTGTTGTGAGCGGATTGCATGGGGTTCATATAGGTAATCGGGTGGTAGATCCCGCTTTTGAAGCGGGCATCGAGCGAGGTGATGTGATCACTCGGGTGGATAATAAAGTGGCCACCAGCGGGCAGGTACTCGACCGACAAGTGAGTTACGACGGGGAGCATCAGCGGCCCGTAACCATTACCGTGGTGGGTTCCCGCCGCCAGAGACAGCGAGAAATTCAGCCGGTGTGGTCTAGTCAGGCACACCATTGGCTGATTGGAGTAGAGATCCAGGATAGAGCAAGCGGTGTCGGGACATTGTCCTTTTATAATCCCTCCTCTTTGCAATACACCGCGCTGGGACACAGCATGACCGATGGTTTGACGCGACGTCCGGTAGGAGTGCAAATAGGGCGCGCATTGGGGGCTGACATTGTAGGAATTGTTCGCGCTAGTGATTCCGCTCCTGGTCAAAAAGTTGGCATGTTAGCAGGCTCGCACAACATTTCTGGTTCGGTTCTGTCTAATAGTGAGTTCGGGGTGGTTGGGCATCTGGATCACGTCCCGGTGTGGGGCCCTACGCGTGCGATGGTTCTGGCCTTGCCGGACCAAGTCAAACCCGGGGCGGCGGAAATCATCACCGTGTTGCGTGGTCAGAAACCTCAGGCCTATCATATTGACATTCTTAAAACCGCCGATCAAACGACGCCCGCCATCAAAGGACTATTATTTAAAGTCACCGATCCGCAGCTTCTTCGGATCACCGGCGGTATCGTTCAAGGTATGAGTGGCAGCCCAATAATACAAGACGGCCGGCTGGTTGGGGCAGTGACTCATGTATTGATCAGTCGACCCACGATTGGATTTGGCTGTTACGCTTATTGGATGGAAGATCAGGACAGTTATCGCCAAGGGAGCACAGCTTAATGTCAGAAACGCGGCAGCATGTTTCTTGCTGCCGCGATTTTCTCTTCGACAACAGCAGGACTTTCATCAGGGGATCTAGAAATCGTTCGTCAAATTCCACCAATCTGCAGTCCATCGACAAAATTGCGCACGTCCGAGAACTCGGGCAAATACATGAATTGCAAGTAAAAAAGGCTCTTCGTTTGCATGTGGCAGGGTGGTCCCGACGGCGGATTTTGTCGATCAGAGGCGAATATTATCCGCAGTGGAGTGTTGTCGGTTAGCAGGAAATCATGGAAACTCGGAGAAGAGGTTTATGATAGAGGAAATGCCAAATATTTACGGCAGGGGGCTACAACATTGGGAATCAAAGTTTTAATTGCGGATGATAACCGCGAATTTTGTGAACTACTTAAAGAAGCGATCAGACAAGAAGAGGGTTTAGAGATGGCGGGGGCTGCTAGTCACGGGATGGAGGTCCTAGACTTTTTGAGTCGAGAGATACCTGATGTGATTGTTCTCGACATCATCATGCCGCACTTGGACGGTATTGGCGTACTCGAGCGCATGAATCAGATGGACTGGGAAAAACGTCCCAAAGTTGTGGTATTAACAGCATTCGGCCAGGAGACGATGACCCAGAAGGCGTTAGAGTTGGGAGCGGACTACTATATTTTAAAGCCCTTTAACTTGAAAGTGCTGGCGTCGCGGATTAAGCAGTTGGCCGGTAGCCCCAGTGTCGACCGCAAACCCAGTTTGCCCTCTGGCAAGTTAGCCCTTGTGCCGGTAAAGCACCTCGATGTAGAGGTCACCAATATGATTCATGAGATTGGAATACCAGCCCATATCAAGGGGTACTTATACTTGCGAGAAGCAATCCTTATGGTGATCAATCGGGTGGATCTTTTGAGTGGAGTCACCAAGGAATTGTATCCGGCCATTGCCACTAAATATAAAACTACGCCCAGCCGCGTGGAAAGAGCCATTCGCCACGCCATTGAAGTGGCCTGGTCTCGCGGCAACGTGGATGTGATTAACGCCATCTTCGGACACACGGTGAATCGCGACCGCGGCAAACCGACCAATTCGGAATTCATTGCCATGGTGGCCGATAAGTTACGAATGCAAATGAAAGCCAGTTAGATCCTCGCCTCCGCAGTCGCGGAGGCCTCTTTGTTTCGTCGATGATTAAGACATACCGGAAAGGAAATACTGTTTACGGGTTCGGAGTGTTGTGCCATGATGTGTACGGGAATCCAAAGGTCTTCCCGAGTCTATCGAAGGGGAGTGAGCCTCGCGTTGCGCGAGAGAGTCTATGAACATATTTGACGAGATGAAGAAGTACGGACACGAAGAAGTGGTCTTCTGGTACGATAAAACGACCGGGTTACGGGCGATAGTAGGGATTCATGACACGACATTGGGGCCCGCACTGGGCGGGTGTCGTATGTGGCCTTATGAGACGGAAGATGACGCTTTGACAGATGTTCTTCGCTTGTCTCGAGGTATGACATACAAAAACGCTGCCATGGGATTGGACTTAGGCGGTGGCAAGTCTATTATTTGGGCTGACAGCCGGACTGAAAAGAGCGAGGCGTTGTTGCGGTCCTTTGGCCGATTAATTGAAAGCCTGGGAGGCCGATACATTACGGCTGAAGACGTTGGCATTAATGCCGATGATATGGCCATCGTGGCTCGCGAAGCGCGCTTCGTTGGTGGATTGAAGGAAACCAGCGGTGACCCGTCTCCCGCGACCGCGCTGGGGGTATTGGAAGGGATGAAAGCCGCTGCCCAGATGGTCTATGGCAGCGAGGATCTGCGCGGGCGTCATGTCGCCATTCAAGGGATGGGCCACGTTGGGCTGATCTTGGCTGGAATGTTGCACGACGCCGGTGCCACGCTGACGGTGACAGACATCCATCCTGAAGAGAGTCGCGCCCAGGCAGAGGCTCTAGGGGCAACCTGGGTGGAACCGGGCGCTATTTATTCGGTCGAGGCGGATATCTTTGCACCTTGCGCGTTAGGCGCCATCTTAAATGATGAGACAATACCGCAACTAAAGGTGCGTATTGTCGCTGGATCCGCTAATAATCAGTTGAAAGAGCCCCGCCATGGTCTCGAATTGTTAAAGAGAAATATTGTATACGTACCCGATTATGTGATCAACGGTGGCGGTGTCGTGAACGTGGCCGATGAATTTCAACAAGGCGGCTATCACAGCGACCGTGCTTATAGCCGGGTGCGGCAAATTGGGCGGCAAGTGACCGACATTTTGCAGCACGCTGATGACGCGGGCATCCCCTCTCAAGAGGCCGCGGACCAGGTGGCCGAACGACGTATTGAGACCATTGGTCGGGTACTATCGACATATATGCCTGATTGAAGAATTATCCTGTAAGCAAAAGAGGAGTTCTCGTGGAGGGTGCCGAAGTTAAACACGGTATCCTCCACAATGGTATGAAGGAGCTAATGAATCCTTGGATGTTCCCAATGAAGTGACAGTTGAAGAAATGGAGCGTCTCATTTGTCGTCTACCGTCCGTATTAAAGTGTGCGGTGGCGGTCAATGATTGGGGTGCCGTCGAAGAAATTCACG
>NZ_JBYCKN010000137.1:0-6512 GCF_057473405.1 Sulfobacillus sp. TH-112 | reverse complement strand
GAGGAACCGTCTAGGAGGGGTGGTATGAAGAACGCTCTGGTAATTGGCGGTACCGGTATGTTGGCAAGCCTTTCCATTAGGCTCTTGGAGTCATACCACGTTTTTGTCGTGGCCAGGCATCACCACACCCTGAAAGCGTTACAAGAACGAGCTGGCTCAAGAGACAATCATCTCATTACCATGGCGCTGGACTATCGGGAGCCCCCCCGATTGGGTCACTGGATTGCCCATATGCAGTTAATGCACGGGCCGTTGGATTTGGTGGTGGCCTGGATTCACGGCGAGGCCCAGCCGGTGGCCGACGTGGTCATGGAGGAGGTGAGCAACTACCGTCACACACCGTGGGACTACTATCAAGTGGAATGTCGTCAGTCGCTTGGGAGCGGTGTGAAAGACGCGCATATCACCCTCGGATGTCGGTACCACCGTATTGTTTTAGGATATTGCTGGGACGGCGATCATCGTCGATGGCTAACGCATGAGGAAATTTCTGACGGCGTGTGGCAGGGAATCGAAGAGGGAAGCGCACTGCGTCTTGTTGGCCAAACCGATGACGATATTCGCCATCTATAATCATACACCAAAAGGGGGAAAACCACTCGTGAGCGAGTTACGTGAAGACGCTAAAGAGCAAATCGCTGCCGTGCTCACAAATCTGAAAGACGAGATTATCGCGCTGAGTCTGGACATTCACGCCCACCCCGAGACATCGCTTCAAGAGCGCTATGCGGCACAGCGGTTAACGCAATTCTTGAAGCAACAGGGATTTCAGGTGACCCAACCAGTCTCCGGAATGGACACCGCTTTTGTGGGTACGGTGGGCCACGGTACCCCGGTGATTGCGTATTTGTTGGAGTATGATGCCCTGCCAGAAATTGGGCATGCGTGCGGACACAACCTGATTGCTGCCGGGGGGCTGGCAGCGGGCGTCGCGCTGGCGGGCCTGGCGGACCAGTTGCCGGGTCAAGTGCGTGTGATTGGAACGCCCGGCGAAGAGAAAGATGGCGGAAAAATTATTGCGCTGCGCGACGGCCTCTTTGATGACGTCGATGCCGCGTTGATGTTTCATCCGGGAGATCGATCCGTGATGTGGCGGCACGCGACGGCAGTGGTGGAACTTAAAGTCCAGTTTCACGGGGTAGCAGCACACGCCGCTCGTAGCCCACAACAAGGTCGCAATGCACTGGCAGCGCTCATACAGTTCTTTGTGGCCGTGGACGGGATGCGTCAGCACATCGCGGAGAGTTCACGCATCCATGGCATTATTACGCGTGGTGGGTCGGCGGCCAACGTGATACCGGACTTTACCGAGGCAGAATTTCTCGTGCGGGCATTAACCGGGGAGGACACCGAGGCCCTGCTGGTGAGGGTTCGAGCTTGTGCCGAGGCCGCCGCAATGGCCACCGGATGCTCAGTTACCTTCGAAGAAGGTTTACTTTATCGAGAACGGAAGAATAATCATACCTTAGCTTCTCGCGTGGGAGAATATCTCGGAAATCAGGGTTATGTCATTGATGAGCCGGTCCTCAAAGGAGGCACCGGTTCCTCCGACATTGGCAATGTGAGCCTCAAGATCCCGGCCATTCACCCATATCTCGGTGTGGCGCCACGAGGTACAGCCGGGCACTCGCATGCCATGCGGGAAGCTGCAGGAAGCGCACAAGCGCAAACAGCCATGTTAGCGATGGCCGAAGCACTCGCTTTAACCGGGTGGGACTTTCTGTCTAATGCTTCATTTCGGGCCCAAGTCCAGGAAGAATTTCTGCAATCATCGCCCGACATTCCGAGCTAGCAGTCTCGCTGCTTGTGGTGCCAATAGAAGAAGATAATGTGTCGCCAGCGTGATGTTCCAACGGCTGCCCAAGAGGCATGGTACCCTCAAGGGGACTGTTGCTGTCGTACTGTGTTCGGGACCTGTTGAGCGATTAAGGGGGGAAGGGCAAAGGCACCGCGATGGACTGACGCAGTGTACCATCGCGCGTGTGGTACGGGTGCAGTGTTGAAATGGAGTAGGTCATGCTGCTTTGAACCACTGGTAAACGTGAAGAGGCCCCCAGGATAGGTCGGGACGACACACCAATAAACGCGGGCCATGGGAAACACCGCGGCGATACTACTACTGGTCTCTTTGAGGACTTCGGGATTATAGATCGGTGTGCCCGTTTGCTGAACAAATAATCCATCCGTTGCGAGCGCGTGATAGACGGCTTGGTGAAATTCTGAGGTATAAAGAACACTTCCAGGTCCGGTTCCCTCAGGGTCGGTGGAATCCACTAAAATTAAATCGTACGCGGAGTGATGGCAGTCTTTGAGGTATTGCATTCCGTCGGTAATAATCACCTGGAGACGAGGATCATCAAATGCCTGGGTGCCATGGTGAAGGAAGCGTTTAGAGACGTCCACCACTAGGGGATCAATTTCCACTAGCGTCACACTTTGGACTTCGGGGCAGCTGAGAACTTCGCGTGCTAAGCCTCCATCTCCTCCACCCACGATGAGAATCCGATGCGGATGGGGATGGCTGCGGATCGGGACCCAGGTAAGCATTTCGTGGTAGATAAATTCGTCACCGGTGGTGGTTTGCATAATGCCGTCTAATACCAGTGCAGGACCAAATTCTTCTGTATCAAGCACTTCCACGGATTGGTATGATGAGTGACCGGAATAGAGCATGCGGTTTACTTTCCATTCCAGTCGGTGTCCCTGAGAAGCCATTTCCGAAAACCATAAAGCCATTCGCGTAACCCCTTTGCCTGGCACATTGTGCACCATATTTAGCGATCATCAGGAGCGTCCCGTGATAGATCGTGATGGGTTCTAGTATATCATGGGGGGAGATGGGGAATTGTTTGAGAAAGGTTGTCGCAACATGATGGCACGGTTTGCTGAAGAAAATCCGTTTTGGCAGTGGTTAGGCATGGCGGTCGATGAGGCTGCCATGGCGGAAGGTGTGGCTCGAGTGAATCTACCGCTTCGAGAGGAGTTGTATCAGTACCAAGGACTTATTCATGGTGGCGTATTGAGCGCTCTCATCGACTCGGCGGGCGCCTGGGCCTTTGCGTTGAAATACCAGGAACCATTACGCACCATTAATTTGTCAGTGCAGTACTTGGAGGGTGTGAGTCGACAGATGAATGACCTCGGAGCCGAAGGAGCGATAGTGCGTGTGGGCGGTCGTATCGTAATTGCGGAAGTGGTGGTACACTCGGGGGCCGATCGCGAGGTGGCGCGCGGACAAATTATCTATAGTCGAGCACCGAGATCAAAGCGTGTGGATGAATGAAAGTTAAATGGGATACATTGTGACCGACAAACGATACAATGAGTCATCGGATGATCACATAGACGAAGAAATCGGATGAAGGAGTGGGCCTGGGGTGGTGTCGTTAGTACGCTCTACGGTGCTGAATCGGGAGGTTTGGTCGAGATATTGGCGCAAGCTTGGGTTGGCATTATTGGCGATCATCCTGATGATTTATGTCGTCGTTCCCGGAGCTCTGGTCATAAGGGATGGCGTTCTCTTAAAACATGAAGTGCGATCGCTGGAAAGCGCCAATCGGGAACGCAATTTTCAACAGATTGAATCGAGCCTGAGCCGGCTACAAGGGACACTGGCTGCGTTAGCACCGACCTTGCGTTGGATGAACTTTTGGCGTTGGGTGCCTGGGGTAGGTACGAAATACGTTGACAGTCAGGAGGCGCTCCAAGCTCTACAGGAAGGACTTAGAGGGATTGACGTTCTGAACCCGGTGTTGCGACGGATGGCGCCGTTAGCAGGATACCGGCTCCATGGAAATGGCCAGACCGGGCGGACTGGCGAGCAAAAGGTGTCTGCGTTCGTCCGGGAGTTACCGGTCATGGGGCCCAAATTGAAGCAGGCCTTTCCCGATTTTCAGTCGGCCAGCCTGACCTTAAACCAGGTGCACCCGGCAGATTTTAGCGGCGTTCTAAAGCCTATTGGAGAAAAGTTAGCCGTGGCGCAATCGCTTTTAGACACGGCTGTGAAGAATATGCCTTTGGTCTATCGGTCAACGGCAGTGCTCCGCGGAATTCTCGGTAGTCCGCACCCAGTACGGTACCTTTTAATCTTTCAAAATAGTGGAGAGCTTCGCTCGACCGGGGGATTTATGACGGCCTATGGCTATCTCACCCTGAATGACGGTCGTTTAGGAAAAATAGTGGCACAAAACATGTACCTCCTAGATGCCGAGGTGACTTATCGCCCTCCGGCATCCACGGTGATCTCGACATATCTTCCGGTCTATTACTGGCACTTGCGCGACGCCAATACCTCCCCGAACGTACCGACTACCGTGGGATATATTAAGCGTTTTTATGCCTCCATTCCTCACGCACCGCACATTAACGGAGTGATTTTTGTGGACACCTGGTTTGTCGACAAGCTGATTGGTGATGTCAATGGCATTTCCGTACCCACACCCAAGGGCCCGGTCACGCTGAATCAACAAGATGCGAACTCGAAAATGGAATATATGGCGGAGGGCGAAGCACTTCCCAGCAATGTGCGTAAGAAGTTCATCGGTACGATGATGAAAACGCTCTTTCACGATGTCCTCCATTCCCATGGAATCGAGCTGGCCCGCGTGTTGACCACGGTGAATCAAAGTCTCAACCAGAAATTTGTATTGCTGTCCTTCAATAATCCCCGGGCTGAGCGTTTAGTCGAACGGTACAATTGGGGTGGGACCATGGTGTCGCACTATCGGGGAGATTATCTCGAGGTGGTGGATGAAAACCTGTTGGCGCATAAAGATAATTTTGTGATGCATTACCACCTGCGTACCCAGATTAAGCGCGTTGGGTCCCGTTATGAAGAGATCTCCAGCATTACCTACGTTGACCCTGCCATCGACAATGGCTTCATGTACGTGCCCTATCAATCTTGGGTGAGATTTTATGTGCCGCTTGGTTCTCAACTGATTTCCATCACTGGTGTTGATGGGATCCCGCCTGAGACCTACAACAACCTGGTGGTGGACAAAACGGTTTTTGGCGGACACGAAAATCTTCCCGCGCGCAATAGCAAAAGTCAGCCAGTATCCACCGGCACGGTGACAGTCACCTATTGGCTGCCTCCGCACCTCGACCTCGAGTCTGTGTTGGTGCAAATGCAGCCAGGAATTAACCATGAGACCATCTCAGTACAAAACGGTGCCTATCATAAGACGCGCGCTTTAACTCATGACGAAGTGTTTCAGTTTCGGTCTTAAAAAGAGTAGCGTCCCGCACTAGGGCAACTCTTCATTACTGGCATGGGATAGTGACGCGCCCGTGAGGTTTTTCATCGCCTCTGTGGGTTGGTGTTTTTGCTTCTCGTACACCAGGTGCACAAGACTTTTTAATTGACTCTCGTTGAGTAAAGATACGTAGTTCCACGGTCCAATCGTGACACGAACCGAGTTTCTCTTTGAATGTCCTCCGGTGTCTGATTCGTCTTCAATTTCAGTTTCCACCGACAGGGCCGGATATTGGCCGGTAATATGAAAGTCACGGATTTTCACGCTTGCCTCGCCTCCACAGCGTTAGTATTCTATAAGGATAACGAATTTATCCGAAAAACATTTCATCGCGGGGCAGGATTTTAGCTGGTGTAGTTCGAAGAAAATAGGCGTGTGGAAGAAAGGGATGTTGTGATGAAGAGTGAACCGATTGCTTTTTTTGACGGGCGCTTGACGCCGCTTGCCCAAGCTAACGTGAATATTGCTACCCATGCGTTTAACTATGGCACAGGAGTATTTGAGGGTCTTCGTGCGTACTGGAATGAGGAGCAAGAGCAGCTCTATATTGTTCAACCCGGACCGCATTTTGCACGATTGAAGCGGTCGGCACAACTGTTACATATTGAGGTGCCATACTCGGTAGAGGCATTGGTCGAGTGGACTCGAAACATGCTGCAAGCCAATCAATTTCGCGAAGACGTGTATATTCGACCTATAGCGTACAAAAAGGGAGCCGCGATTAAAGTCGGGTTATCCGGTATTGAGAGTGGACTAGCCATGTTTGCGGTGCCCATGGGAGATTATGTCTCCACTGCAGGCTTAAGTGTCGCGGTGTCCAGTTGGCGGCGAATTGCCGACAATATGATTCCGTCCCGCGCGAAGGTGACGGGTGCCTATGTGAATGCTGCGCTCTCCTCCGATCAGGCCAAATCCGATGGCTATGACGAGGCTATCATGTTGGGAGATGACGGGCATGTCTCTGAGGCGAGTTCATCAAATCTGTTTATGGTACGGAACGGCGTTCTTATTACCACACCGACCACTGCTGACATCTTGGAAGGGGTGACACGGCAGGTGGTGTTTGATATTGCGCGCGACCTAGGGATTCCGACCGAGGTGCGAGCCATTGATCGAACAGAATTGTACAGTGCGGAGGAGTTGTTTCTGTGTGGTACAGGAGTGCAGTTGGCAGGAATCACCTCGGTTGATCGACGCACCATTGGTGACGGGCAACCGGGGATGATGACCACCAAGATTCAGCAACAATATGAT
>NZ_JBYCKN010000136.1:0-7537 GCF_057473405.1 Sulfobacillus sp. TH-112 | reverse complement strand
CTATCCGAGCGGCGGCCTTTGCGGTGGGAGGACTGATCGGTCCCCCTCTCGATGATCCCAGACACCAAGGCGCCGTGATCGCTTTAGCTAAGCCCCTGAGAGACCTTGGAGAATGGCCGGCGGCCACGGCCCTATATCGAAACGTCTTGTTCGGACTGCATCGTGCCAATCCTCGATTCGCGCGGGTATTTCTTCACCTAGGGTGTACTTATGCGGATGCGCACCAATATTCGCATGCAGTGCGTGCGTTCGTCCGCGCCCACCGTGATGCCGTTGCTCTTAGCCAGACCGACCTGAGTGGGTGGGCCTTGGTCGGCATGGCTCAATCCCTCGGGTTTGTGGGTCGCCAAGCTGATGCCATTGCCGCGAACGATCAAGCAAAAATTTTAGCCTCTACCTATAATTGGCCGGACCTCGAGTCCGCGGTGCTCCGGACCGGCGAAGTCTTAGACTTGTTATTTAGTCGTTCGCTGGTAGATGCGCGGAACCAGTGGCTCCGAGTCACGAAGCTCTTAGAGAAGGAGTCCGTTTCAGACAACGTGACCTTGCTTAATACATGGATTAATTATGCGTCTCGGCACGAAGCCTGGAGCGAGGTGCTGTTCGCCACCGAGGTGGGACTTGCACTGCTACGGTCCACGGCCTCTGTGCCCAGTCGTGGAGCAAAAGGCCAGTTTCTGTGGGTGCGCGCTATCGCAAATCACGCATTAGGCGAGCCTTGGGAGACAGACCGCGAGTGGGCCGCCGACTTGCTGGGCATGGACGTGCGCCTAGCGCCCGATTTTGACGTTTTGAGGCCGTTGCTTCCCTAAGCAATTTTGCAGGCTACCTCCTGTGATTGGCAGAGATGCGAGAACTCCGCCGTGTCCTTGGAGGAGAGAGCGCACTCTTTTTCGTGGTCAGATGGTGCTGATGCATGAACCGTCGGGAGGTGCCCCGCAATTCGAGTACAACGGTTGGCGTTCATGCCACGTGGCCTGTGTCGGGAGATAGCCCCGTGGCTCAAACTTAGGGGCCGGACGAGGCATACCGCAGCATGGATTGGCGTCCTTTGACACAGACGCTGACGTAATCCATAACCGAGTGAAGCACCGCGAGGCGATGATTGCGGGTTTTCATCCCATTGTGACGATGGCCTCCAATCCATTTAAAAATGACAAAATGTCCCAGATTTTCTCCGCCGATTGCCATGTCGTGACCACGCTAGAACATAAGCGTCATTGCGAACGCACGTCCGTCGCTGTGTCTCCTTCAGGGAATGCATGACGGTGTCGTCCGAGATGACCATCATGTACTCCCTTCAAGATAATTTAATATTGTAAATTCGGCTATTTGCAATCTGCGGTTGGATGGTCTTCTGCTTCATCTCGACGACGTTGGCTAGTTTCGTGCAAAATATGATGGATTGGTCCGTCGCAATAATCGTCTGTATTGTGCAAGATATGGTTGAACTACTGTCCCGGGATTTGAGGGGCCCTCATGGATATTCGAGCCGGATCGTTCACTATTCGCGTGCGAGTACAGGATTGGCGTCGATTATTCGTCCAGACTTCCGGCATTGCCACCGGAATCGAGCCGACACTCCATGGTAGAATAATCAGTAAATGACTATCAGGAGCTTTGTATGAGTCGGTTCGTGTATCGTATGCATGCGCTTTAACGCATGTTCGAGCGTGAAATCGAGCGCTCCGTGGTGCAGTCCGTGATTCAGTCGGGCACGACGATTGAAAGTTACTCGGAAGATACGCCGTATCCCAGTCGCCTGGTGCTAGGGTGGGACCGTCCCATCATGCCTTATTTGCGGAATTGGCTTCTCGGAGTGGGTATGATGGCATCCCGCTTGACCGTCACCGGCGCTTGCTGCATGAGGGTAAAGATGGTGCTCGACGGGTAAGTCGAGCACCATACAGTGAGAGAAGGAGTAGATCCAGTCTTCACGACCATGGCCGTTGGCGAAAATAGACGATCACGCGGTTTTTACGCAACGGCGATTTGGCGAGGATGTTAAAATCCGAAAAACCCCGTGGTGAATCCGCGGCCATACATGGCCCATAAAAAGACATTAATGCCAAATAGCACCCACTTGGGATTAACCTTCCACCCTTGTAACACATCTCTGGGATCTTTATCCTGACCGAACGCTCCGAGCAGAATGATGGCTAAAATAGCTAAGGCGCCATACATCAAATGCAATGTGTCGGTAGGACGTTGGCCCATAAGATATAATGTTGTTCCCGATACTCCTAGAATGATGGTTATCCATTGTGCTACACGTTCCCAGCGCCAAAAGTTGCGGGAGAGATCCTCATAGGCTTGTTGGCGTAATACCCCGACGCAGAGAATGCCGGATAACACGAACCCTAAAATCGCCGCGCCTACATGAAATACTAAAAGAACGTCAATCATTGATGGGCCTCCTCCATTGTACTTCGACATTCACTGGACAATTGTTCATTAAAATGGTGGTGAGTAACTTTGAATCAAATGGGGGATAGGTTAAGCGCTCGGCACGCAGGTCCGTGCGCTATACCCGTCTCCTCACTTAGGAAGTCGCTATGGCTTGGCTTTCCTCAAGGGGGACATCACTCCTAGCGCAACGAATGTCCCTGCCAAAATTTCTATTACACCCAGCATCATTCGTAAGCCGCTCAAGTTCACAAATCCAATACTGAGCGTCCCAAACCCGATGATGCCGAGCACGCAACCGACGCTCATGCGCACGAGGCCCCAGATCTTAAGATGACGCATACTATTCACCTCCTGAAGTGGTAGTCGGTGCGTGCTGAGAGCCATGACGATTACGGTAAAAGTCTTTCCAGATAAGGCGGTAAACGCCTACGTAGCGTGGTACCTTATTCCAGCCAGGAATCCACGGTGTGAGAGCCAATACCAGCCAAAATAGGAATCCTATACTTAAGGCTAAGGCATCGGACGCCGTGGAATTAGCGACAAAGGGCCACTGGTAAATCCATGTGGGAATCGTCATCCACCACGCTCCAGGATAGCCATTGATTGCGGGATGGATGATCCCCCAGTTCCCTCCAGCCATACTTTGGGTGGCCGGATCGTTTTGTAATGGCGCCCCTTGCAAGAAGAGCAGATAGTTCTGGTTGTCAAATCGGGTGATGACGGAACCATTACGTATCAGTGCTCCTGACATGAGTCCGCTCTTACCCAATGCGAGAGTCTCGTTTAAAAGTTGTGGTAAGGGGCCGTAATTTCCTCGAAGGGTGACCACTACGCCGTTTCGGTACACGCCTCTTTGAAGGGACTTGGTGTATGCGGCTTCCCAAGTTGCCTGCTGCTTAGAAGAGGCGGAGGTAAAGGCGTGAAGCGTCGGTCCAATGGCGGGATTAATCGTCGCGGCCATTTTCAAGGGATTCAAGATGAAGTCCACTTCGGCATTGATCGGATGGATGATGCCCGCCGTGGTTTGTAGCACACTTTCCACATTGCCGGTGCCGTGGTTATACGGTGGTCCATAATTTGCAATTTGCCCTGTGCCATCGAGCGCCCGTAACGCCATTTGTTCGAATTGAACCGGATTTGTTGAGGCATATCCCTTAATGGTTAGGGGCTGTTTTTCTGGTACTCCGAAGAACAGTGCAGCCACTAATACAACCGCTGCAACAATACCTAAGGTCGACAGGAGGTGTTTAACGAAGTCTTCTGGGACCATGCGGTAATGCTTGACGACGTCATTTTGCGTGCTCATGACTTGATCGCTCCTTCACGAACCTCTTCTTGTGCGTCAGGATACGGGGGCACAACACTCTTGGTGCGGACGCGAGTAATATGAAGGGCAATGACTGCAGTAAGGATGAGGGGCAGGACCACCACGTGCATTCCAAACATTTGCCCACTATTGGTGAGGTTTAGCCATCCTAAACCCATGGCATTTAGCCCATCTTTGGCTTGTACCGCATTCCACTCTGAATACAGATCCCCATTGATAAGAAATCCCGTGAAAGCGGTAGGAATGGCGATAAGGAAGGCAATGGCTCCTAGAAGCCAGGTCATTCCTCGTCCTCCACGCCAAGCGCCCGTGAAGAATACCCTCCAGAGATGCAGCATCATAAAGAAGAAAAATGCCTGTACACCCCAGAAATGGGTGGCCGCCACAAAGCGCATTGCACCATTATACGACCAAGAGTCCGGACCGTTCATCGCGAGTAGTATTCCTGAAATGACGAGGACCACAAAACTCGAGGCGGTTAATGAACCCAACATATACATAAATCCTTGGGCATATTCCGGCATTTCAGTCGGCAACCAGGTCTCGGCTGACAGCACCTCGCTTAATCTCTCTTTAGATAACTGGGTCCAGTTAGCCATTGTAATCACTCCTTGTGACAATTTGCGTTTAGTGACGGCGGTGGGCAGGTAACAGAATCCCCACAATAAAGGTCAAAAGAAACAACCCTTCAACAATGAAATTTCCAGATCCGGGAGACATTCCGTAGTCCTCCTCTCCAATGCAACGATGTTATTCACCATGTAGCTAATGTAACTTCGGGCACTAATTTTTATCATGGGCGGATGGCAGTCCGTGCGGGGGCCAATAGTCCAGGAAATATGGGCCTTTTGACTGAGGTAATGGATGGTGCAGTTCGATAGGATGAACGCCATAATCCGTTGCGCGAATGGGCGTAAAACGAGGAGGAGACCTGCATGACCAGTGCACTGTTTGGATTATCTGCAATCTTAGCGCTTATCTTTGCTGCGAATCTTGGTCAGCGCTATCGAACCACGCATGCTCCATTTTATGGGTGGTGGAGTTTATCGTTTTTGCTATATTTCGTGGCATTTTTGACTGAGGCGGGTACGGTCCAAAGTAATTGGCATTCGGTTGCGGTGTATCAGATTTATATCATGGCATCGGCTGGACTTGTAGGCGCGATGTCAGTCGGTACCACGTTGCTTGCGTTACCGCGTTCTCGCGTGGCCAAGCTGTATGCAAGATATTTTGTTGTGGTGGAAGCCGCCTTGATTGGGCTAACGCTGGCCTATCCTCCAGTATTGCACGGGAGTTGGGCGGCGCTAAATGCGGGGAAAGATGCCATTGTCGGTCCCACACAGGTGGCGTACTTATTGCTTTCGGCCGTAGGAGGGCCGATTGTGATTGTGGGTTCCTTGTGGTCGTGGTGGAAAACCCATCGCTATTATACCTTGTTGATTGCGGTGGGGGCACTGATCCCCAGCATGGCAGGTAGCTTGGCGTCTCAAAACATTGCCACCCTGGTGTTCCCGATAATGAATGTGATTGGACTGGTGTTGATTTTCTTGGGATACGTGTATTCCAGACCGCGGGCTGTCCGGGAGACGATGGGGAATTCATCCCCCGTGAAAGCGAGTTAAGTCTTTCCTGCCTTCATGTCCGCGACACCGGGTCGCGAGAGAAGGGTGTTCCAGTTCTCTATACTTCCAGAACAGACGTGCCTTCTAGGTGGACACGTCTGTTCTTGGTGCGGCTAATAGAGTAGGGCCGATCGACCTAGCAAGTCGGGACAATAAGCCGTAGGTCTTACGAGGTGACTACCGTACAGTACATATATCATGAAATACCTGGGAGGCGTGGTTATGGAGACCCCGGAACTATTCGATCAAATTGCGACACATTACGACAGATGGAGCAATTTACTATCGGGCGAAGGGATCCGTGCATGGCATGGTTTTGCGCTGGAACAGATGATGCTTACCCCTGGCATGGCAGTGCTCGATGTAGGATGCGGTACCGGTAAAATCACGACAGCCATTGCCGGTCGTGTGGGTGCGTTGGGACGGGTTGTCGGATTAGATCCCTCTCAATCCATGTTGGCGGTGGCGAGACGTAATCCACGAGAGAAAAACACGGCAGCAATCGACTGGGTGCAAGGCGAAGCCGAATCATTACCGTTCACTGATGCCCAATTTGATTGTGTCACGGCGCAATTTTCTCTGCGAAATATGCAGGAGTGGGAACGTGGGCTCGAAGAGATGACCCGCGTGTTGAAACCGGGGGGGCGGGTGGTTCTTCTTGAAGTAGTGCAACCCATGACCACTTTGGGTGCGGTCGCGTGGCGGGGGCTCGATACATTAACCCGGGGCATGCGGGACGAACTTAGCGCTTATCATTGGCTCAGTCTTTCTGTGGAGCACGCGCCGACCGAGATGGAACTGATAGGCGAGATGGAGCGATTGGGATTGGTGGCAGTGAAGACCCACCAGTGGTTAGGGGATTTAGTGTGCGTGTGTCGTGGAGAGAAGGTATCAGGAAGGTCTGTGGCGGTCAACCCATTGTATGGAGAGCGCGTGATTTGGGCCATGGATGGGTCGATGACAAGCTTATCGGCGGCGCACTGGATGAATGAGTACTTATCGCGAGGGACCGTCGTTGACATCGTGACCGTGATTCCTGAGAAATTGACCTCGGGAGATATATCGACGACCGACGTTGAGTCATGGCAACGGCAAGGTTATCGGGCAGCAAAACGACTATTGCCCGGCCAGTTTATAGTGCGCTACATGGTGACCCACGGGCATCCTGGTGAAGCCATAATAAAACACGCCCGTGATTATGGGGCGGGATTGGTGATAGTGGGGAATAAAGGACGGAACCAGCGAGCGGACCACTGGGTGGGGAGTGTGGCACGTTATGTCATGGAACATTCGACGATGCCCGTATTACTTTTTCCCACGCCCACTAACAGATCTTGAGTCGAAAAGACCAGCGCATCGACGTAACCCTTCGGATAGGCAGTTCTTTTGGGTAAACGCCACGTCCATATGTACTAAAGTTTAGAGAACTGGCATGAATCGCGTTTCTACGGAACGCTACATTTGCTACGGGGTGGGGATTCTGTGCATAATGACGTTATAAATAATGACAATGAGTGAGGAGGATGCGCTGCATAATGTCTAAAGGCTGGCGTGATCGGATTTTTGCCACCCTCATGGCGATGACGGGAGTCGCCCTCACAGTCGCAGTGTACTACCATTTCGTTCAGCCTTTGCCCATCCCACGAGGCCATCGAGTATTGTTTTTGGGTATTGTATTGGTTTTCTTTACGGGAGTATTTTCATTTATGGTGTTTGGCTTTCTCGAAAGGCAACAACGTCAACTCACACGAGCCAATTTACAACTCGAAAGGCAGCGCGATATCTTACAAGGTCTCTGGGACGCGACCGGTGTGGTCGCTACCTTGCCAGATGTGGAAGAGGTGTTGCAGCGCATCGTCGACGTGGCACGGCCATTATTTGATGCGGAATATGCGGCATTAGCGGTGCTATCTGATGAAGACGCTACCCAGATACATCAATTCATTACTTCAGGCATGAGTGATGATATGCGTCACATGATTGGACATTTGCCGACAGGGCGCGGCATTTTAGGGGAAGTCATTCGTACAAAGCAAGTGTTACGGTTAACCGATTTGAGTCAGCATGCGGCATCGGTGGGATTTCCGCAGCATCATCCGGCGATGACTAGCTTTTTAGGTTTGCCTCTCCTCTATCAGGGAGAAATTGTTGGGCACTTGTACCTGACTAATAAGCTCGG
>NZ_JBYCKN010000135.1:0-8846 GCF_057473405.1 Sulfobacillus sp. TH-112 | reverse complement strand
GCTACAATGGCGCGCTCATGATCATTACCCAACAGGTGAACGACTTTCTCACTGATGCGGTGCGCGGGGAGGGTGAGGCGGTGATCGGGAACTGTGCCTATACCCTGCTCTTTCGTCAAGACCATCGTCAAGATCTCGATGCGGTCACGCATCTCTTTCACTTGAGTGATAAAGAACAGGATACGCTACAAGCCGCCAAAGTGGGCGAGGGGCTCTTGATGGCGGGCAATGGCCGAGTGTGGCTCGAGGTGGAATTGGCGCCGCATGAACGCCACCTGTTGGAGCGGGCGGGCGCTTCGCCCGGGGGAAGGCCGGTGGACCATGGTTCAGGACCAAAGTGAGCCGTGGGCGCGTCTTGGATTGTCGCATGGTCTGCGTTGGCTTTGGGGTGCGCTCGGCATCGCGGGACTGGTCGTCTTTCTCTTGCTGGCGGCAATGGTGGGATGGCAGGCGCAATCCCATCGGGCGGGGACCGCGTCCACGGTGCTGTTGTCGTCTTCCGCCGTTTTCTCTTCGGAAGTGGGGCCGTGGCGCACCACCATTAATCAGGCGGCCCAAGTGACCGGGGTGCCGGCACCGTGGATTGCGGCCGAAATCGTGGTGGAAAGCCGTGGTCAATCTCATGCCGGTAACGTGGGTGGGGCCTATGGGCTCATGCAGCTCGAGCCGGGGACGATGGACTTGACCACCGCGGAGCGAGCCAACCCGGCCGACAACATCATGGCCGGTGCCCGCTACTTGGCCGCCTTGCATGGGCTGTTTCACAGTTGGCGTGAAGCCTCTGCTGCCTATTATGGCGGAGCGGGACTGGAAATGGCGCTCCTGCCCAAAGTACCCATGCCCTGGACAAGGGCCCAAGTCTGGCTCAATATCGTGCCTAACCCGGGCGCCAACACCCTGACGTTGGCGCAATATGCCAATGCCGTGGCTGAGGTTGCAGGCCAGTTCCGGGGGGTGACGAAGGCCATGGGGTAAGGCATGTGCGATGGGTTGGACTTATCATGTTCGCCATACTGGCCGTCGGCCCACTATGGGCTATTGGGGGTCATCACCATCCGAAATTAAACCCTTCGATGAAAGGACGGCACAGCACCGAGAAGTTCGGACCCGAGACAATATCCCTGGAGGATAACGCCCCGCCGGGGTCGGCTGTATGGGTGCTCGACGGTGTCCCGACCCGCTGGCGTCACCGGGGGATTCTGCCGAGTGTGATTACCGATCCGGCCGATCCGCACCGGATCTGGTGGTTTTGGCCCCAGGTTCGGCAGAGCCGGGTCTGGTTTGCGGTGAGTCAGGACCAACACGTGCGTTGGCAGGCGAGTACCGTAAAGGCTCTGGCCCAGTCGTCTACCGCACCTGTCCCACTTCGCGGGACCGCTCAATGGGTTATGACCCTCGAAACGGGGCATGGAGTCATGCCGACCATGGACACGGAACCGACGGGCGCCTTTTTGACGGATATGGGTGTGACGACGGGAGTCACCGGCTGGATGGCCAGTGTGGGCTCCAGGCCTCACTCCTTGGTGTTGACGTGGGGACTTCGAGGACCGGCGAACACGGGACTGCGATTGGTGACGCTTTGGCGTTGGCGGCCCCAATCGGGATGGCAGTCTACCTTGGGGGTGCTTCAATCAGAGCCCATTACGGCGCTGGCGGTTCCATCGATCCCGTGGGATTCGCCGCGCAGCCTCGGTTGGAGCGGTTCCACCAAAACAAGAATTCAAGGAGGTTGTCACGATGGCAAGAGTGCCGAATCCGGAAGAGGTTTTACTCTTAGAGGAAGCTTGGGCGCAACTACTCAATTGCGCGGCGACGCTACAGGAACTTCATGACTTTGTGTTGATGGTGGGTGACACGATGCGGCAGCGCGAACCCGGGCTGGCGCAGCACCCCCCGGTGACGGAGGCGCTAGACCGATTTCTTCAGCAACGACAGGCCCTGCGGATGACACCGCAGGGTTTTGTCGTTCAAGGGGCGGACCGGGCGTTTTATGCGGGCTTGGCCGAGGCTTTTGGGGTGAGTTCGGATGCCGCGCGGGCCCTGATGGATGAACCGGATCGGACCGATGTCGCCTGGTTTCACCAACTGCGGCAGTGGGTGGCTGAAGGGTCGGTATGGCCAGCCGCGGGGGCGGCGTTGGAGGTGCTAGACCCGGAGGACCGGCCATGACGCGAGATGATGCGCGTACACGGATTACCGAAACGCTAACCGACCTGACTACTGATGCCCGATGGGCGCAATTTCTTCGCGTCATGGGCACGTTTCATCGCTATTCGCTCAATAACACCCTCTTGATTTTTTCCCAGCGTCCGGAGGCGACGCTGGTTCACGGTTATCGGGCCTGGCAGGCCTTGGGGCGCCAGGTGCAATCGGGGGAGCGGGGTATCACGATTTTGGCGCCGTTGGTTAAACGGGAGCGCGAACGCGAGGGCGATGAGGAGACCCGGCAGGTGGTGGGGTTTCACACGGTGTCAGTCTTTGACATCGCGCAGACCCAGGGTGATCCCATCCGTGGTCTGCCGGAGCGGTTGGCAGGCAACCAGCACGCCCCGTTGTTGGTAGCCATTGAGGCGGCTATTCCCTTCCCCGTGCGTCGGGTGGCTGATTTGCGGGGCGCCAATGGCGTCTTTCACATCCAAGACCGTACCATTGCCGTTTTGGAGGATTTAGCTCCCGACATGCAGGTGAAGACGTTATTGCATGAATGGGCTCACGGATTGCGATCGGCTAACGACACTCGGTCGCGCGGCGAAGAAGAAGTGGTGGCCGAATCCACCGCATACGTCGTGGCGTCGCATTTTGGGTTGGATACCCGGGCCTATTCGGTCGGCTATGTGGCCTCGTGGAGTCAGGGGGATGGTCAAACGGTCATGGCGATGGCCGAGGAAATCTTGCGGCGAAGCCAACAGATGGTGGATCCGGTGCAAGAGCGGTTGCCGGTTCTGGATCGGGAGCCAGTGGGTGCTGTGGAGAGAACGATGACCCCGGATCGGTGACGGAATGAGCCATGGTGGCGGTCCGCGTGGCCGCCATTGGCAGTTTTGCGGGCGCTTGTGGACTTCGAAGAGGCGGACCTAGCTTGGGCCCTGTGATGGAAGGGGAATCAACCGTGCGGTGGGTAGCGTGAGGCGAAGGGAGGAATTTAGCATGGCGCAACATCTCTCTGAGGGACTGGAATCTTTGCGGCGGTTGCCGTTAGCCGAGGTCATTCCGGTGCTCTGTCCCGGAGCCTATCTGAGCCACGAACGCCAAGGACCCGGGCGGGTGCGATGGATACTGCCGGATGGGACGAAAGTGAATGTGTTGCCCCTGGCAGACGGGGATGTGTTTCGTGTGATGAATCGGCCCGATGATCGGCTGACGGTCTCGCCTAAAGGGGCGATTAACTTTGTCATGGTGGTGCGCCAGACGAGTTTTTTGGAGGCCGTGCAGATGTTGCATGAGATGCGACCGACATGGGACCGTGCACAGCCGGAATCGCGACCAGTGCGCGTACGTCTCACCATTCTGCGCCATCCAACGCGGATGGCAGATTCCGAGCGGGAGTGGTTCCACGTACGGGACTATTTGGTGGGAGAACGCCGATTGCCGGAGTTGGTGGTGGCCGATTTGTACCGCCGGGGTTCTGTGTACGCCGGTGCAGGTTTCCACCACGGCTATGTCGTCTTTCCCCATCGGGCGGATAGACCGGATTCCTCGGTAACGGGCTATAGTCTCCGCTGGACTAAAGCGTCCCCGCCACCATCGAATCGCCCGACCAAGTGGGTGGCCTCGGGAAGCCGCCTCAAGGATGGATGGTTCACGTTGGGCCAGTCTCACGAAACGCTCATCATCACGGAATCGCCGATCGATGCTATCACCCTCTGGGCCAGTGCCATTGACGAGGGCATCGCCCATCGGGTGTCGATTCGCTCGTCCAGTGGAGCGGGGGGATTGGCTGAACCGATGTGGGAGGGATTTGATGCGGTGGTGACGGCCTTTGACCAGGACGCCGCCGGTCAGGGCTATGCCGAGTGGGTGCGACAGCATCGAGGACAGGCGCCAACGACCACGATATCTCCGGATCGTGCTCATAAGGACTGGAATGCAGCGTGGCAAGCGGGGCATCGGGCATTGCTCGAGACTACCCAGCTCTGGGAACGGGAGGTGGCACGCATGCGTGAGGATCGTGGCCGGGAGCGATAGCGGGGAGAGGGCTCTCGAGGGACGAACGTGAGTGAACTGCACACGGTAGACAAATTGAGATTGAAGTGAGGAGAGAGAACTGATGACAACGCGACGACGGAATCCCAGTGGTTTTGTGCGAAAGCATCCCGATACCGCTACCACCCGGTGGCAAGGCATTATTAAATATCCCGATCTTGATGTGCCGGGCCAGTGGAAGCAACGCTCGGCGAGTTTTGCTCGGCGGGTCGATGCGCAAAAGTGGGTGGATGCCACTATTGTCGAACATCGACGGACGCCTCAGTATCGCCCGCCGAGTGATATTACGGTGCAGGCCTATTTTGCCCAATGGTTAGATGAAGTGGCGGCGGCTCGGGTGCAGGACACTACCTTGGTCGCGTATCGGCGGTATATTAAGCCGCTTCTGAAGGAATTTGGGAAGAAGCCTTTGGCCTTATTGTCACCCGCGGATTTGCAGGGACTCTATAGTCGCTTGTTGGCATCCGGGAAAGCTACCAGCACCGTGCGACATGTGCATGTGGTGACTCATACGGCTTTGAACGAAGCGGTCCGTCTCGAACTCATCCCCGTGAACGTGGCGGATCGGGTGAATCCACCGCGACTCCGTTCGCCGGAAATTGTGCCACCGACCATCGAACAATCTCGAGCGTTACTGCGTGAGGCAGACCATGACCGCCTGAAGGCATTTTGGTGGTTGGTTGCATTGACTGGCTGTCGCCGTGGGGAAGGCCTCGGACTCAAATGGGATGATATCGATTGGAACACTAAAACCCTCTACATCCAGCGAACCGTAGCAGTGGATTCTGGGCTTCGGGTAATCCATAAACCGAAAACTGCACGAGGACGTCGGTCGGTAGCCATGTCCGATTTTCTAGTGGAGTTGCTCAAAGTACACCAAGCCGAGCAACAGGCGGAACGGATGATGCTGGGCGACAAGTGGCAGGAGACGGGCTATGTGTTTGTGACACGCAAGGGGACCTTGCTCTGGCCTGGGAACGTCCGGCGGCGATATAAGCAATTAGTGGAGGCGGCTGGTCTGCCGCCCACCACAAGAATCCACGACTTAAGGCATGCGATGGCAACTTTGTGGTTGACCAATGGGGTGCCGATAAAAGTGGTATCGGAGAGGTTGGGCCACGCCAACATTTCCATTACGTTGCAGGTCTACGGTCATCTCTTACCCAACATGCAGGCGGAGGCGACGCAGAAGATGGATTACCTTTTGACTGGGGGCGCGGCTCGGTCGAAAGAACCCTTGAGGGAATAACACATGTAAGATCTTCTCCAAAATCACAGTCCTTAATTGTACGCATGTACGGTGTGAGATAAGTCTTTTCCTGACGATGACGCGAAAAGGAGTTTCCGCCATTGTTCGAGTTGTCTTACTTACCACACCGAAGCGGTGCGACCAACCCATGATCTATTGGCAGGTCTGGTTCCGACCATCCCGTTGATACTAATGGCGGGTTGGGAGGACCGATGTGTCTATGGGATATGCCCCGACATTTGCTAACCAAGGTGTGGCCATGAAGACACGAAAGTTCCGTATTCCCATGTTGTCTCATCACAATGGGAGCAAGAGGACAGAGCATTTGGTGTTCGCCGATGTACTATTGAGGCTCTATGGGCAAGGTGCATGCAAGTTGGGTATCAGCAGGACGCCGTAAAGGTGGTTATGTTCATCACGCCTTTGCCAGCCGCAAACGGGGATGATTTTGGCGTGGAACCATGACGACGAGAGATCCCATCGACGCTCTACCCCGAGCATTGTCATTGCCACTCACTGACGCAGATTAACCGGTTCGTGAGGGTTCCCCATGGCCGCAGTTTTGTGCTTGCGAAGGTAATTCATAAGGATGGGTAATCTTGGGTTGTGAAAACCCCGATAAGCTCGTAGCAGCCGATGTCGACGGTGTTTTTATCTCTAAAATATTCCTATCGCGGTGCAGTGACACTATACTGGGATGGAGGGAGCGATGGAGATTGGGTATGTGAGCCGCGGATCTGTTTTCTGGCATGGGTGAATTGACCCGAGGCCTTTTGAACGCGGGGATCTTCGTGCGTGCAGAAATAGACATAGATCCAGCGTGTCGGTATCCCTTCGAAACGAATAATGATGCGGTTTTTGTTCATGAAGACGTATCAAAGCAAAGGTGGCTCCGGAGACTATTTTTCCAATGCACGATCAAAACACTTGTCCTAAAGTCCGAGATGTGATTGCACACCTGCCTCCCCTGCAGTCGGGAGACGCGTCCGTAGAAGATCCTCTGCGCCGATCGAGTAAGCTGTCGGAGTAATCTAAAGCGAATCCGGAATTCGCACCCGGGAGGGTCTCGGCGAGAATGGCCGCAAGGATTAGTTGCGGAATGTCACAGGCAACCGTCCAGGAAAACCTATCATGGCGTGAGACAAATCCGCCAACAACGACGCCGGCTTATGGATATGGGAGCGGACGTTTTGGGCATCCAGAGCAAGACAGAGCGTTAAGTTTAAGGGGACTGCTCTTCTACAGACATTCCCTGCAGACTATGAATTTTGGATTTGCAGGTCCGGAGCAGCGCGTGGTTATGAAAACCTTGGGCAGACTCGTTGGCAATGCGGTCCTGTGCGACTCGGAGAAGTTGTGGGTTTGACACTCTTAGATCATGTGAGGGATACATATGTCCGAAGAATTCAAAATAACGATTAGTCTTAATGTTCTTAGCCACCTTGGAATAAATTTGTACAGCAACATGGCTTCTGTCTTGGCAGAAACTGTGGCCAACGCATGGGATGCTGATGCGGATTGTGTAAAGATTGATATCGACAGAGGAGATGGCCTCATTCGAATTTTTGATGATGGGCACGGTATGACTCGTCAGGATATCAATGAAAAATATCTTAAAGTCGGTTATCCGCGTCGAGAATATCCGGACGGCAAGGTGACTAAGAAATACGGCCGTCCAGTAATGGGTCGGAAGGGGATAGGCAAGCTATCTCTGTTTTCAATTGCGGACACTATAGAAGTGTATT
Source organism: Sulfobacillus sp. TH-112 (assembly GCF_057473405.1). NCBI lineage: Bacteria > Bacillati > Bacillota > Clostridia > Eubacteriales > Clostridiales Family XVII. Incertae Sedis > Sulfobacillus > Sulfobacillus sp. TH-112. The sequence continues at coordinate 1,649 of NZ_JBYCKN010000135.1, read as the reverse complement.
CAAAGCGAGATGGCGAAAAAAGCGCACTTAGAATGTCATTGCCCGATATCAAGGCCCAAATTAAAGATGCCGGCGAAACCGGCGGGACTTATCGGCCGGATGTTTTGGATACCGATAGAATCGATTGGTCAAACGGAACCATGATCGTGTTGAAGGATTTGAGACAAAAGCGCATACACGAGGTATCCTTGAGGAAAAAACTGGCTCGTCGTTTTGGTATTATTGGCGATAAATATAAATTTCAGGTGGTCATCAATGGAACCCCGATTTCGATTGCCGATCGCGATTATTTCAAGAAGATGGAGCATGTTTGGACGTATGGGAATATTGAATTGCCAAACGATCTGATTCCGAACCACACGAAGGCAGACGCGGATACTCTACACGGGTATCCGGTATCGGGCTGGATTGGAACTGTTAAGGAGTCGTCCGATCTCAAAGATGAGGACGGGGAGAGTCTTAATAAAATTGTTGTCATGGTGCGCAACAAACTGGCTCAAGAAGACATCTTGTCTGAGCTGAACGAAACAGGATTATATAGCAAGTATTTGATTGGGGAAGTACATGCAGATTTTTTGGATACAGACGACATGGATGATATAGCGACTAGTAGTCGTCAGAATATTATTGAGGATGATGCCCGTTACGTTGACTTGCGAGATTGGGTCAAGGTTCAGCTGAAGATGATTCAAAGTCAGTGGACACAGTTGCGAAATGAAAAGGGAAAGGATGAGGCATTAAAGATTCCAGCGGTTAAAGAGTGGTTTGGGACATTGAGTCCTGAATATAAGCCGACGGCTACCAAACTATTCGGTCGAATTAATCAAATCACGGTAGAAGGAGCGGAAGACCGCGAGGCTCTATTTAGTCATGCTGTGCTGGCCTTTGAGAGTCTGAAATATCGAGACAATCTAGAAGCTCTTGAGAACATATCGGTTGAGAATTTAGCAGAGCTTACCGAAATCTTTGGACGGTTAGACGAATTAGAGGCGACACTGTATTACCAAATCGTTAAAGAACGTATTGAGGTCATTAAACTTCTTCACGAAAAAGTTGAGTCCAATGCGTTGGAAAAGGTCATTCAAGAGCACCTTTTTACACACTTGTGGCTGCTTGATCCGTCGTGGGAACGTGCTACCGATTCGTGGGCCATGGAGCAAAGGGTTGGCAAGTTCATGGAGAACATTGACGCTGGTTTGACCGACGAAGAGAAACTGGCACGCGTGGATATTCGATATAAGCAGGTCTCAAACAAACACGTGATTGTTGAGCTCAAACGTCCTGACAGAATAGTTGACGTTTGGGAACTTGGAAAGCAAATCGATAAATATCGTTCAGGTCTTCAAAAAATTCTCGATCAAGCAGGGCTAAAGGAACCGATGGAGTTTATTTGCGTTGTTGGAAAGCCACTCAAGGGCTGGGAAAGGGCGAACACGCGGGACGAAGAAACCCAGATTTTGAAGAGCAAGGATGCAAGGGTTGTGACCTATCTAGAGTTAATTAACAATGCCATGAGAGCATACCAAGGTTTTCTGGAACAGAGTAAAACCGCTGGGCGCGTGTTCGAGGTAATTCGCGCTATTCAGGGTGATGCACAAAAACAAATTTGAACAGTAACGGGTCCATCAACTTTTGCCGAGGGCCACTTC
>NZ_JBYCKN010000134.1:0-32611 GCF_057473405.1 Sulfobacillus sp. TH-112 | reverse complement strand
GTGGTCTCCATGTAATAGTCCACCGGGACATGCAATGTTTCTTCGACCAGTTTCACGGCAAGTTTGGGCCCACCAAAATAGTTGGCTTCATTAATTTTGGTCATTCCCACATGTGGAATGTCCACGTAGCTATCCCGGGGTATAGACAACACACTGGCTTGATAGGTGTTGGGATTGATAGAGATAAGCATCATGGTATCGGTGCGATCGCGAACATAAGGGTTAGTGTCATCTTTGTTGTTAATAATCGATAGGGCGTTTCCCAGCAGCAAAATGGTGATGCGATTTTTGAAAGCCGGCGGATTTTTTAATACCGCCTTGGCGGCAATGGCATGTGGGGAAACTTGGCGATAAAGATAATACCCGGTACCCACACCGACAATAACCAGGGCAGCGACAATCGACAAAATCAGACGGCCCCAACGTACTCTTCTCACGATGTTCCCCCTTTAGAAATCACGAAGCCATTATACTAAATCACTCATCAATTAACGATACATAATATTTGTCGAATAACACGGCATTCTCCCCTATCGTAACGCTCACGGCGCATCAAATGTTACCTGCAAGATGAGTCCTGTGCCCCAAAACTTGGGTCAATATCTTTGCGCTGAGAAAATGGCCATTGCCCCTCAGTAGAGTCCTCGATGCGTGAAGGAATGAGCGCGAGTGAGAGCTCTAAGCGCGACACCATTGCATCCGCCGTCGTGATGACCAAGGGCGCTACCGCCGTCCCTGCTACATAGGGCGTAGGAGGCCATAGGTCGGAACGCTGATGGCAAAACACCCTTCCCAGGTGCCAGCATCTCATACACAAAACCCTCTACTAAACCCGACGATATCAGCGCCAAAGCCTCGCCGGCTCATCCTCCGGATGATGTATATTCCCGAGAACGCTGGATTCAGTCGCTCCAAAGAGCGCCAATGGACTTGACGTCCCTTCTCTGGACGCCTGAGGGATCTTTGCATCGCCTGCCCATGACTTTCTTCACCCACAAATTTCCTCGTCAGGCAATGACTACTTGGTTTCTACTTCCTCATAGGACACATATCTCACGTAATTTGAGGTCATGCTAAAGCCATCTGAAGAGATCGCACAGATCGAAAGGAGGGTCATCATGAAAAGAAGCCATTTGAAGACCACACTGATGGTTGCAAGCGTGGGAATGGCATTCATCGCCGGGTGTGGAGATTCCTCTTCTCACAATGCCGGCCAGGTCAACTCGTCACGCCACACTGACCACAATACTACGGGGTCCAGCGGCTCCGCCAAAGCCTCTTCATCCAAAGGAAAAGACAGCGCCAAAAGCAAACACGGCGGTACACACAAGACAAGTAAAAAAAGCGGCAAAGCAAAAGGCAAGAGCGGCGTGAAAGCGGGAGCCAATTATGCAGCCATGAAGCCGATGAATCTAGCCATTCTTCCGGAATACGCAGCGCTTAAACCATTTAATCCTGCGCTGAAGGACTATCACGAAGTTTCGAATTTTATTCCCGACATGGGCTATCACTGGGCTGCACCCACGCCAGGGCTGGTGCTCATGACCAATAATTTTGGGCAGACTCCGGCCATCGAAACCAGCTATCCCGAAAACCTGGGCAGCTTCCCGTGGAATGATCTTCCAACGACCGTACCCAATGGGGGCGTCGCGTGGAATAGCGAACACCTCTACTTCGTACCGCCGTCTAACATTACCACGAGGATGGCATCGACCCTGCCGACAGACTTGACCTCATGGTCGAAGTTCGTCAGCGCCAATCCGCGGCTCAGCGCTTATGCCAAGGAAACCTCAACCTATAAGGGATATAGCATTTATGCCCCTACTATCACTGGGCCGGCGATTAAAGTGCTGGTCTCGACCAGCGGCCAAATTTCAGGATTTATGACCTCTGAACCGGCCTCCTGGGGCTGGTTTAAGGAGTATACCGATCCTAAGGGCCATCCAGTGCCATCCAAGCTCTTCGGGAAAGCTTATCTCTCAGTCATTTGGCTGACTCCGCCGGGAGCAAAATAAAAAAAGGGGCTCCCTGCCCTTAAGAAGGCCAGGGAGCCTTATCTTGATGTCGTGCGGGATTGTGGCGCGGTTACCGCTGCAATTTTTTGAGTTCCCCCAACAGGCGATCATTGAGCACCCGAATATGGGTGCCCTTCATGCCCAACGAGCGAGACTCAATAACCCCTGCCGACTCAAATTTACGTAGTGCATTCACGATGACAGATCGTGTAATACCGACACGGTCCGCAATTTTTGACGCCACCAACAGCCCTTCTGGACCGCCCAATTCATCAAAAATGTGTTGCACCGCTTCGAGTTCCGAATACGACAGGGTATCGATGGCCACTTTGACGGCCGCCTTCTTGCGCGCTTCCATCTCCAATTCATCAGACTTGGAACGCAAGATTTCCATGGCAACGACGGTCGCTCCATACTCAGCCAAGATCAGATCCTCTTCATCAAACTCCCGACCAAATCGCGAGATCACCAAGGTCCCTAACCGATCTCCACCGCCATTTAGAGGCACAATAGTGGTCAGTTTATTTTCATAAAGACACGGTTTATCATGGAAAAATACACACTGTCGCTTATCTTGCGAAATGTTAGCGTGCGTTTCGTCCACCTTCAGTAGCCCTTGATTATAGTTTTGGGGAAACACTTCCGGTCCCAATACTTCGCGAACCATCACATCACACTCAAACGAATCCAATAAAGAGTACCCCAAAATTTTTCCTCGGCGACTGACCACATACACATTCGCTTGGATCAATTCGCTCAGTATTTTTGCCATTTCCTCAAAATTCACAGGATGACCCGCTGAGCGTTGCAGCAAGCGATTAATCCGGCGGGTCTTATCTAAAAGATTTTCCACGTCATCGTCTCCCTAAATTCGACATGATTCAAGTAATCACGCTTGAATTATAGCATGAAAAGTGGCATAAGCTCACGACGAAAACAAAAATTCAGAGTATATACCGATTGATGTCAATATTGTCGGCGATGCGTTCAAGCCGTTCATCCACATAGTGATCGGTAATGGTAATACTCTGCCCCGTTAAATCAGAGGCACTAAAGCTAAGCTCCTCGAGCACCTTTTCCAGAATAGTATGCAATCGGCGAGCACCGATGTTTTCGCTGTCACGATTGACCTTAAAAGCATAGCCGGCCATTTGACGGAGTGCGCTCTCATCAAACGTGACCTCGATGCCCTCAGCACCCAATAAGGCTTGGTATTGAAAAATCAGCGAATGCCGGGGTTCGGTGAGAATGCGATAAAAATCATCCTCCGTCAAGGCGTTAAACTCCACCCGAATCGGAAAACGGCCTTGCAGTTCTGGGATAAGGTCACTCGGTTTAGAGACATGAAAGGCGCCTGCTGCAATAAAGAGGATGTGATCGGTCTTCACCGGTCCATATTTGGTTTGCACGGTTGACCCTTCTACGATCGGCAAGATATCGCGCTGCACGCCTTCTCGAGAGACGTCTGGGCCATGCGCATCATGTCCCGTCGCAATCTTATCAAACTCATCAATAAAGATAATCCCTTGTTGCTCCACTCGCCAAATGGCATCCGCCGTCACAGCATCCGCATCAATGAGCTTGTCGGCTTCTTCTTGCGTCAGTACCTTGCGGGCTTCCGCCACCGTCATCTTGCGGCGCTTCATGCGCTTTGGCAAGAGTCCTTGGAACATCTCGCCCAAGTTCATTTGATTATCCATCCCCGGCATATTGCCCATCATCGGCATGGTCGGTCCGGCATCTTCGACCTCGACATCAATCACTTCATGCTCCATCGCCTTCATTCGCAACTTCTCACGAATTCGTTGCCGTTCGTTTTCAATACGGTGTCTCTCTTCGATATCGACAGGACGCGAGGCATTGGGGTTCGATGCGCCGCCAAAAAACATTTCAAAGGGATTATGCGTCCCCCCAGCGGTGGTGGTGGTGTCTTCGGGAAATGGCGCCATCGCCTCAACAATGCGGTCTTCGGCCATCCGCTCAGCACGGTCCCTCACCTCATGGCTGCGTTCCTCTTTAACCATCCGAATGGCCGTCTCCACTAAGTCCCGCACCATCGAATCCACATCCCGCCCCACGTACCCCACTTCCGTGAATTTCGTGGCTTCCACCTTAATAAATGGCACGTGCAACAGTTTCGCCAAACGCCTAGCCACTTCCGTCTTTCCCACTCCGGTGGGACCGATCATGAGGATGTTCTTGGGAGTAATTTCGTCTTGCAGTTCCTGCTCTAATCGACTTCTCCTCCAGCGATGGCGCAAGGCAATGGCTACAGCCCGCTTCGCCTCTTTCTGTCCCACAATATAGCGGTCCAGCTCCGCCACGATGCGTGCGGGGGTTAATGATGCTTCATCCATTTTCGTCGCCTCCTAGTCTAATGTCTCAATGGTCAGGTGATGGTTGGTGTAAATGCAAATGTCGGCTGCAATCTCGAGCGATCGGCGCACCAGTTCGTGAGGTTCAAGACCACTTTGTACCGATACCAATGCTCGCGCCGCCGCCAACGCATAGCTCCCCCCCGAACCCACCGCGGCAATGCCATCATCTGGCTCAATCACTTCACCCGTTCCCGACAACAGAAACAAATTTTCACGATCCGCCACTAAAAGGAGCGCCTCCAACTTCCCTAACATCCGGTCGGTGCGCCATTGACGGCTCAGTCCCACCGCAGCTCGCGGCAAATTGCCATGACTTTCCTCAAGCTTTCCCTCAAAATGTTCGAATAAGGTCAGTGCATCGGCTACCGCACCCGCGAATCCCGCTACAATCTGGCCATGGTACAAGCGGCGGACCTTTTTGGCAGTATGTTTCATAATGGTATTTTCTCCAAAGGTAACCTGGCCATCTCCTCCAATCACGGCATGTCCGTCCTTCACCACCGCTAGAATGGTGGTCCCATGAAAGTCACTCATGCTAATCCCTCCCCGATCGGTCATTGCCACATCGCCTCATCGTGTGACACTCCATCATGCTCCTCGTGATGTGAAGGCACTTTGGTCTTCGTCGACCTGTACTGTACTTATGTTATCACGCTCGCGCACCATCTGACCGCCCTTAAGCTCGGGGATGGGTTTGTTGATAGATTTTTCCCAATTGCTCTTGCGATACATAAGTATAAATTTGGGTGGTGCGAAGACTTTCGTGGCCCAATAGCTCCTGCACCACGCGCAGATCAGCGCCCCCCATCAGCAAATGGGTGGCATATGAATGCCTCAACCAGTGGGGACTAATATTGCGATGCAACGCACTTTTGAGCAATGTGGCTTTGACAATGCGACGCACACTCCGAGTCGTAAGCCGGCCGCCTCGAGCATTTAAAAAGAGAGCTTTAGTCTTTCTATGTAACAGTTTGGGGCGCGCCACCTCAAGATACTGAGTGAGCGCCTGCACCGCGTAGCGGCCAATCGGCACGATACGCTCTTTGCGCCCCTTGCCCAGCGCACGCACCGTCGCGTCGCCAAAGGCGATGGCCTCGACATCTAAATCGACCACCTCTTGGCTGCGCAATCCCCCGCTATACATGAGTTCGATGAGTGCCCAGTTGCGAATCCCCAAGGGCCCTGCATCGCGCATCGCGGCCTCGATAAAAGTGGCCATTTCGTCAATCGTCAAGACACGCGGCAAGCCGCGCCGAAAGCGCGGCGCCAACACCCGCTTGGCCGGGTTCATGGCCACGCGATTCTCTCGCTCCAAATAGCGAAAGAAGCTGCGAATGACCGCCAGCTTCCGTGCCACACTGCGCGCCGACAAGCCGCGCGCCCCTTCTTGCAAGAGATAGTGACGAATCTGCTTAGCATCGATACGATCGATCGGCATGCGGAGCTCTTCCATAAAGGCCACTAAGTCCGTCTCATAGGCCCTCAGCGTGTGTGGAGAACAGTTATCGACCGCATCCAAATAGCGTAGATACTCAGTCACGTCCGGGAATGTCGCCTTAGGCATGATCGCGAACCTGCAATGCGGCGAGATCGTTCATTGCCGCCAAGGCCCGTTGTCGCAACCACTCACGACGCTGACGCTTCTCCTTTAAGGCGCGAATATCGTCAGGCAGGTCAAACAGCCCAAAGGTCGCATTCATCGGTTGGAAACTCTCTGGATCGGCATGACTCACGTAATGAAAAAGTGCGCCCATCATGCTCTCTCGAGGGAGAATGAGCGGTTCTTGATCCTGAAGATAGCGAACCGCATTCATCGCGGCCAGAATCCCCGAAGCCGCGGACTCGACATAGCCCTCGACCCCAATCATCTGCCCCGCAAGCCACAAGTCCTCCCGACGCCGGACTGCTAAAGATGCATCCAGTATCTTAGGGCTTTTCAAATAGGTATTGCGGTGCATCACTCCATAGCGAGCATATTCCGCCTGGTGCAGTGCTGGCACCAACTGCAAGACCCGCTTTTGCTCTCCCCACCGCAAATTGGTCTGAAATCCCACCAATGACCAAAGCGACCCAGCCGCGTTGTCTCGGCGTAATTGCACCACGGCATAAGGACGGCGTCCGTCTTCAAAGGGGTTTTTTAATCCCATGGGCTTCATCGGTCCAAAAAGCGGGGTCCTCTTGCCACGTCGCGCTAACTCCTCGATCGGTAAGCAGCCTTCAAAAAACGCCACATCCTCAAAATCATGGCGTTCATGCTGCTCCGCTTGCACCAAGTTCTCGTAAAATATTTCGTACTCGGCTTTGGTTAAGGGACAGTTAATATAGTCATCGCTTCCCTCACGAGATCCATAGAAGGCATGGTCCATATCAATCGACTCGCCAAAGACAATCGGTGCTGCGGCATCGAAGAACGAGAGCGGACTATCGCCCAGAGTGTCAATGAGACTCTGACTTAACGACTCATGAGTCAAGGGACCGGTCGCAATAATGGTCGGCCCATCCGGCACCTGTTGGACCACTTCCCGGTGAATGGTCACCAAAGGATGCGCCTCAATAGCGCGCGTGACTCCTTCGCTAAAGACATCACGATCCACCGCGAGCGCCGAACCAGCATCCACTTGCGCTTCGCGTCCGGCCTTCAGAATCAGTGAATCAAAGAGCCGCATTTCGTCTTTGAGTAAGGCAGCCGGGGACAGACCGACATCTCCGCCGAAGGAGTTTGAACAGACCAGTTCAGCCAAACGCTCGGTATGATGCGCAGGCGTCATGGTCACGGGCCGCATCTCATAGAGATCGACCGCAATACCCCGCGAGGCCACCTGATAGGCCGCCTCGGAGCCTGCGAGACCACCGCCCACGATGGTCACACGGTTATTGAGCTTCTTCTTCAAAGCCACATCCCTCCTTCAAACACACCAAGGTTTCCTGACGTCCTTTCTTCTTGGTTGCCATAGAGGTTCCACAGCGCGGACATTTGTTCTCCGTCGGCCGCCACCAGGTGACAAAATCACATTCAGGGTAGGCGCGGCAACCATAAAAGGTCCGTCCTCGCTTACTGCGTCGAGCCACCAAGTCTGCTCCGCATTTTGGACAGAAAGCACCGGTCTTCTCCACAATCGCCTCGGTATTGGTACATTCGGGGTATCCGGAACATGCCAAAAACTTACCAAATCGACCATATTTCACGACCATAGGTCGCCCACACACAGAGCACACTTCATCCGTGACATCGTTGGGCATATCCACCTTTTCGATTTCCTCATCCGCACGAGCTAACTCTTCGGCAAATGACTGATAGAACTCGCGCAATACTTGTTGCCAAACTAGGTCCGCATCCTCCACGCGATCCAACTGATCTTCGATAGCTGCGGTGAACGAAATGTTCACAATCTCAGGAAAGTAGTTTTTCAGGAGATCCACCACCACCCGGCCAAGCTCTGTGGGTGTCAGCCGCTTTTGTTCCCGCCGGACGTAGTCGCGCTGCAACAACGTATCGATAATCGGAGCATAGGTCGAGGGACGACCAATACCAAGTTCCTCGAGCGTCTTCACCAGACTCGCCTCAGTATATCGCGGTGGCGGTTCAGTAAAGTGTTGGGTGGACTCGATGGTCTCGATCGAAAGCCGTGACCCTTCAGTTAAGAGCGGCAGTGCCCCATCGTTCTCGGCATTCTCTTCACCCTCTTCACGGGTGTCTTGATAAAGCACCGAAAACCCAGGGAACTTCACAACCGATCCGTGAGCCCGAAAGGCATGTGCTCCCTGAATGAGTTCCACCGTGGTCGCATCATACACCAATGGCGCCATTTGGCTGGCCACAAAACGCTCCCAGATCAGTCGGTATAAGCGTAGCTGGTCCCGTGCCAAAGAGCCTTTCAATTGGTCAGGATGACGCATCACGACCGTGGGTCGAATGGCCTCGTGGGCATCCTGCACCCCCGGTCTTTCCTTTTGGGGACGTTTCGGGACGTCACTTCCTTTAAAGAACGGCGTTCCGTAGGTACTTTCCACATACGCCTTGGCATCTCCCACGGCCACGTCCGAAACACGGGTGGAGTCCGTGCGAATGTAGGTCACAAGTCCTACTGTCCCTTCCCCTTTCACCTCAAGTCCTTCATACAATTGTTGCGCGAGACTCATGGTACGCTTTACCGAAAACCCGAGACGCCGTGAGGCCTCCTGCTGCAATGTGGATGTCGTAAATGGGAGGGACGGAAAGCGACGACGCTCCCGGGTCTTCACCGACCGAACTTCGACGTCCATTCCCACTTGCACTTGCTCCAGGACCGCCCCTTGATCAAGCACGGTGAGACGACCCTTTTCGCCTAATGGGCCAACATACTGAGCAGCAATCGCCGGTTGGCTATTGGCGGTTAATTCCACTGTAAAATATTCTTCCGGACGAAAAGCTTCAATGTCCAGTTCCCGATCGACCAAAATCTTCAGTGCGGCTGACTGCACTCGACCCGCGGACAGTCCGGGACGTACCTTGCGCCACAGCAACGGAGATAGTTGGTACCCCACCACGCGGTCGAGTACCCGCCTCGCCTGCTGGGCATCCACCAAGTTCATATCCACCGGTCGGGCCGAGCGAATCGCTTCAGTCACCGCATCTTTCGTAATCTCGTGGAATTCAATTCTACGAGCATCCTCCGGCTTAATCCCTAGTGTTTCCCCCAGATGCCAAGCAATGGCCTCGCCCTCGCGGTCCGGGTCGGTTGCTAAATACACGCGATCGGTCTTTTTGGCCGCGTCCTTCAATTCTTTCACTAATGGACCTTTGCCGCGGATGGTAATATAGCGCGGCTGAAAATCTTTTTCGACATCAACACCAAACTGACTCTTTGGCAAGTCACGTACGTGCCCCATCGATGCCTTCACCTGATACCGACTTCCTAGAAATCGGCTGATGGTTTTGGCCTTGGCCGGAGATTCTACAATAATCAAGGGCTTTGGCTTTGCCAACCTGCCACCTCCCGTTCGTAAGCGTACCTATACTATCGCATTATGCCACGGATATCCAGAAAAGGCCCTCCCCATAAAATCGCCCATTATTTCCCTGACGCTTTTTTCCATGCATCCCAAATATTTAGTGTGACGGACATATTATGGCAAAAAGCGACGTGCGAAGGTGGTGATGACCGCTCACTCAATCCCATCGCTCATGACATGTCGACAAGATCCCCCTATAATCGATACGACTCCTTATGCCGAATCATGGAAATTCCATGTACGGGGGATAAAGGGACCTGTCCCTTGGTGAATCGTGTCTACACGTAGGGCTCCTTCTGCCCGAACCATGAACTAACCTCGGAGGCAAATCGCGAAGGAAGGGGAGCCCCTATTTGAATATACGCTCGATTGGCGTAGCCAGCGGTGCTTTAGTGGCTGCAGCCTTGTGTTTGTCCCCGCTTACCACGGTCCAGACGGTCGCTCAAGGATCTCCGACGGCACCTCATCATCAATTGATCGATAGCGCGCACGCGAGCTCCTCACTGTCTTTTGAGGCCGCACACAGCGCCACCTATCGGGTGCAATCAGGAAACACCTTAGCAGGAATCGCCAGCCAATTTCACACCACCTGGGAAACGCTAGCTTCGATGAACCACTTAGCGAATCCCAACGTGCTTCGCATCGGCGAAGTCCTCTCTGTGCCTGGTGGACAAACCACGCTTGCAGCCAATGAACCGGCTACAGCCAAGGCGTCGTCCGCAGTGCGCCGATATACGGTTGAAGCGGGCAATACCTTGGCCGGGATTGCCGCCATGTTTCATACTACATGGCCCATCCTCGCCCAACTGAATCATCTGTCGAATCCCAACAATATTGCGGTCGGCGAAGTCTTGATCCTGCCCGGCAGTTCTTCGGCCATCGCAAGTGGATCCAATAGCGTCTCACTACCTATGCAAGATGCTCCAAGCTCCGTCGGTGCAGCCATCGTATCCACCGCGCTGAAATACCTCGGGGTGCCTTACGTATTTGGTGACGAGAATCCTGCAACCGGCTTTGACTGTTCGGGTCTGGTACAGTATGTACTGGCTCAAAACGGTATCAGTATTGGGCGTACCACTTGGGAGCAGTATGATGAAGTGACCCATGTGTCAAAAGCCAATCTCGAACCCGGCGACCTGGTATTCTTTCAAACCTATGCTCCCGGAGCGTCTCACGTAGGAATTTATATTGGCTCGGATCCCGCCATGGGATATTCGGCGGCATTTATTGATGCCCCGGAACCGGGTCAAGGAGTCCAGATACAGAATCTTAACGACCCGTTCTATGTATCCCATTACTATGGAGCGGGAACGGTAAACTAAACTCTAGATCAGCGGCGGGGCCTTCGGGCTCCGCCTTTTTTCGACATATTTTTTATGTGACACGGACACCTTAGCGGGAGAAGCGCTACTGCCCGATTAAAGGAGAATCCGATGCAAAATCGCCGCCGTCACCATCGTCATCGACCCCAGATACTATCGATTCGCAGAGTCACGGGGGCGGTGTTGTCTCTAACCGCTTTCACCAGTATTCTGGGTGTCGGCCTGCTGATTCACAAGATTGACCAAATGAATCAACACCTCCCTTCGGTGGCCAGACTCTGGGATTCGTATGCGTCGTCCTCTCCATCGATGGTCTACGACCGTGACGGGACAGTGGTCGCCACCTTGGGCGCCTCATCCGCCCCGGTAGCTCTCTCTGAGATAGCCCCCAGCGTGGCGACGGCTGTCATCGCCATTGAGGACCATCGCTTTTACCAGAATCAGGGGTATGACCTTAAATCGATTGCGCGATCCGCCTATGTCGACCTCAAGGCAGGGGGACGTCCGGTGCAGGGCGCCAGTACCATCACAGAACAGTTAGCCAAGAACCTCTATCTCAGCGACCAAAAATCCCTGAACCGAAAAATTGATGAATTTCTCTTAGGGATTAAGCTCTATCATCACTATTCAAAAGCCCAGATCCTGGACTTGTACCTCAACACCGTCTATTTTGGTCAGGGGGCCAAAGGCATTCGCGCGGCTGCCAAAGTGTACTTCAATACCACCCCTAGCCACCTCACTCTCAACGAGGCCACCCTGCTCGCGGGACTACCTCAGAGTCCGTCACAATATGACCCGTATATACACCCACAGGCCGCCCAGGTTCGTCGAGACCAAGTGATTGATGCCATGGAGCGCTATCACGACCTCACTGCCCAAAGAGCCGCTCAATTGCGACGTCAACCGATTTCTCTCACGCCGGGGCACCATCCGACCAGCCAGGCACCATACCCGGATCCCTGGTACCTCGACCAAGTCATCCGCGTCCTTCTTGAGAAGGGATTTTCCTTGCAGGATATTTTTCATGGCGGTCTACACATTCACACCGCACTACGTCCGCGCGTATACCAACTCGCCCAGGCCCAAGTCCAATATTGGATGAACCGCAACTTTGGTCGTGCACACCACCCCTATGCCTATCATCAAGCCGCAGTAGTGGTCGAAAATCCCCATAATGGGCACATTTGGGCCATCATCGGCGGACGGCAGTACCTGGGGTTTCTCTCGCCTGATTTGGCCATCGACGCCCTCCGATCCACAGGGTCCGCCATCAAGCCCATTCTCGATTATGCGCCAGCGCTTGCTCGCGGCTACACCGAGAATAGCGTCATTCAAGACGTCCCGCGCTATCGTCATGTTCATCATCAGGCCTTCTGGCCACAAAACGATAACTTGCTCTATCGCGGCTATATGTCGCTCGCCGATGCCCTAGCCCTCTCCAATAACAATGTGGCGGTGCAGTTGTTTGCGCAAATTGGCCCACACTATGCTATTCATTATGCCAATCAACAATTTGGCATGCACCTTGGCAAAAATGCCGGATATCGTACGCCACCACTGGGACTCGCCTTAGGCGTCGATACCAATTTAATGACCTTAACCCAAGCCTATGGGGCGATTGATAACGGCGGGATTCGCCTGTCCCCGATTGTGGTGACACGCGTTACCCGAGATCACCACGTGCTCTATCAATCTCCGAGGAGCTCCCATCGTGCTCTTTCGGCCGACCAGGCCTTCATTCTGACTCAAATGATGAAAGGAGTCTTACAATCCCAGCCCCTCAGAGGCATCGGACCCGATGCCTTCCCTACCGGCGCCGCTCTCGGTATCCATCGCCCGGCCGCCGCGAAAAGCGGCACCAACAATAATGAGGAGGATGCCTGGTTTTTAGGATTCGAGCCCCAAATGCTAGTCGGTGTGTGGGAAGGAGATCGGATTGGAGAAGTGCCTCAACCTTATACCAATTCGGGTGCTGGACCGGCTTATGGCGCGGTTTCCGCAGGCCCCATCTGGAAAGGCATCATGGTCTCAGTCAATCGGACTCTTCCTATCCCGAAAAGACGCTTTGAAGTCCCTCCGGGCGTCATCTATCAACAACATATCAGTGCCACCTCGGGGCTTCTTGCCAGTCGCTATACCCCAAAACGCGACCAGCGCGGCGGATGGTATGTTCAGGGCACAGTACCTAAACGACGAGATCCCACTTGGTACCCCATCACCGTATCCCGTGCCCATCCTTCCCAACTGTGGCAGCCGGGCTGCGGTGCTTTTCGAAACCGAATCGCACTCCGTCGCGAAAGCGCTTGGCATCAAGGCATTCCCAAACCTTGGGATGCCCGTTATTGGGCACCCACCGCCCAGTGCCGCCCACACGCTGCTAACCTTCCCTCTGCTCCCCATGAATAAAGGTGCGGCGGTGGGCAGGCGTGAGCCCCCTTTGACGGATCGCTTCGCGGTGCTGGGCGGTGGGATAGCCTTTGTGCTGATCAAAGCCATAGTCAGGAAAACGGTCGTGAAGTTCGATCATATACTGGTCGCGGATCATCTTGGCGACAATAGAGGCGGCCGCGATCGACGCCGAGCGCTGATCACCGCGAATCAATGCCACGGTATGATATGGGGCATGAGAGAGTGACACGGCATCACTCAACACCACTTGAGGAGGTATATGCAAGTGAAAAATGGCGCGCCGCATGGCCAAACGTGACGATTCCAGGATATTAATTCTTTCGATGGTCCGCGGGCCTACCGCCCCAATGCCAATGCTTAACGCGTGTTCTTGAATCAGAGGATAGAGCGCGCAGCGCTCTGAGAGGCTAAGACGCTTCGAATCGTCCAATCCGACAATCGGCTGCTCGGGATCAAGAATCACTGCGGCTGCCACGACCGGTCCCGCTAGTGGCCCACGACCGACCTCGTCGGTGCCGGCCACCGAAAGTCCCTGCTCCCAAAAAATACGTTCGAACACTGTGAGTGTCATCAAGCTAGGGTGATTCATGCAGACCATCCTCGAGATTGGGGTGTTCCAAGCTGAATCGGCCCAAGCGGGCAGTGCGGAATCCGGTGATTAAGGCGTCAGCCGTCCGTCTCAGATCCACGACCCCACCTTGTTGAAGATACCCGCGGCCCCGTCCCCACGAAATCCAATCCGCTGGATCGGCATCAGGATGATAAAGAGACCACACGTGAGCCGCAATCTCCTCCGCCTCTTCTGGTTCCACCGGCACCACCCCTAAAAGTTGCATGCGCCAGTCACGTGACTTTGACGGAGTCACCACCCCGGGTAAATCCAACCATTCCCACCCATCATCCATCCTTATCCACTGCGGACCACGGGTTAACCCCGGTTTCCCTCCGGTACGGACCCGACGCTGACCCACCATACGATTTAACACGGTCGACTTACCCAAATTGGGTAAACCCACCACGGATAATCGGTACGGGGGAGAAAGTCTTTTCGTAATGGCCGCTTTTAGCTTCCGTGTCGCCTCTTGCGCTTCGGCAGAGAGAGCCACCGCTGTCACTCCACGAATCTTTTGATAATACCGGATCCACGCCTCCGTCACTTGGGGATCGGCCACATCACTTTTATTCAATACCAAGATGAGCGGCGTACGCCCGACCCAATTGGCCAATGGACCATGGCGCGTGAGTTCGGGTGCCCGTGCGTCGACCACCTCAATGAAGGCGGAGAGGTAGGGCGATAGTTCTCGTATGGTTTTTTGTGTCGCCACCATGTGGCCCGGATACCATCCGCGATTGGACATGCGGCTATAACCACCGAATCTGGTCGATGGGCCACCAGATCAAAAAGGCTTGCCCGCGCACATTCTTTTCGGGTAATAGACCAAAGTAGCGACTATCATAACTCACCGGGCGATTGTCGCCTTCCACCCACAAGTACCCCGGAGGTACGTAGCGCGGAGCGACATTGATGGACTTGCGATATTTCAAAAATGGTTCCGGATAACGCTTACCGTTAATATAGACCACATTATTCTTCACACTAATGGTATCTCCCGGAACCCCAATGACCCGCTTAATCCAGTCCTGACTGGGAATGACTGGGCTTTTAAAAACAATAATTTCCCCGGTCTCCGGCTTTCCCAATACAAAGGCCAGTTTATTGACTAGCACCCGATCCCCATTATGTAAAGTTGGTAGCATCGAGATTCCACTGACTTGAAACGTCTCAAATACGAAGGTGCGAATCACAAACGCCAAGATAATGGCCAATACCAGCGTCTCAATGACTTCAAGCGTGGAGTTCTTCTTCGTACGTTTTTCTGCTGCCATTCTCTTCACCTCATTCAGCATATTATTGACCGCCAACATCCTCTCATCGAGCGGCCCATGCTGACGATGTCTGATGTCGCCAATAGGATCACCGGTCGCGTATAGTGGCGGCGGGATGGTCCACTCCGGCCGAACACGAGAGCCATCGAATTTGGTCAAGAGGCCACCAAATCACAAACGCTTGTCCGTAGACATTTCTTTGCGGCAACAGCCCAAAATATCGACTATCATCACTCACCGGACGATTGTCGCCCTCCACCCACAAATACCCCGGAGGAATGTATCGTGGCGACACATTAATGGACTGGCGATACTAAAATGGCTCCGGATAACGTGTGCCGTTAATATAGACCACGTTACTTTTTACACTTATAGTGTCTCCCGGCACCCCAATGACGCGTTTAATCCAATCTTGACTCGGCACTTGTGGGCTTTTAAAAACAATAATTTCGCCGGTTTTTGGCGCTCCTCATACGAAAGCCAGCTTATTGACGAGTACATGGTCTCCATTGTGCAATGTGGGCAACATCGAGATCCCGCTGACATCAAACGACTCCAACACAAAGGTATGAATGACGAAGGCAAACACTAGCGCCAATACCACCGTTTCAATGACCTCGAGCAAGGGCTTTTTGACTCGATTGTTCTCCATAACGCACCTCGTCCACAAAATGATGGAGGCGAAGACCCCACCGTCTTCGCCTTCCCATCTAACGACGTTCGCGAATTCGAGCCGCCTTACCCCGTAATTGACGGAGGTAATACAGACGTGCACGACGCACTTTACCGCGCCGCAACACTTCAATTGACTCGACGCGTGGCGAGTGGAGTAGAAAAATCCGCTCGACCCCGACCCCGTAACTCACTCGACGAACCGTAAACGTTTTTGAAATGCCGGTGCCACGCTTGCGAATCACGACTCCCTCAAACATCTGGACTCGCTCGCGGGTCCCTTCCTTAATTTTCACGGCCACTCGGACGGTGTCCCCAGGACGGAATACCGGCAAATCACTCTTCATCTGGTCCTCTTCCAACAACTTAATGTAATCCATCACATATCCCCCCTTTCAGTTACTCTGACAACAAATCTGGACGACGTTCCCGTGTAATACGTTGAGCCACTTCCAATTGATAGCGAGCAATCGCTTGATGATCCCCACTCAACAATACCTCAGGTACGCCGATCCCTCGATATCGTTCGGGTCGGGTGTATTGCGGGCCTTCGAGTCCACCGCCCGCTTGACTGAATGAGTCGCGCTGCGCCCCGTCTTCGGCCCCGAGCACTCCGGGAACCAGGCGGGTCATCGCATCGACCATCGCCATGGCCGGGATTTCACCGCCCGTTAAGACGAAGTCACCCATCGATACCTCTTCGGCCTCCAGCATTAGTCGCACCCGCTCATCAATGCCTTCATAGTGACCAGCGACAATAATGACATGCCCACGATCTTTCAGCTCTTCCACGAAGGCTTGGGTCAGTGGTCGCCCTTGAGGCGATGTGATCAAAATCCGAGGAGCCACAGCCACCTGCATCATGGCCCACTCAACCGCGGGCACGACCACATCAGGCCGCAATAACATTCCCACACCACCGCCAAACGGATAGTCATCGGTTTGACGATGGGGACCGATCCCAAACTTCCGTAGCGGTATAAGCCGAATATCCACCCGTCCGTCACGCTGCGCTCGCTTTAGTATACTGGTCCCTAGCACCCCATGAAACATCTCGGGGAAGAGCGTCACCACTTGAATGGTCAGCATCACTCCGAAATCTCCTCAAGGCCGGGCAGAAGTTCCACAATCATGCGACGTTCTTCGATATTCACCGACTTCACCACCGACTTTAGAGCCGGAATGAGCAACGGCTTTTTCCCTTCCCGCGTCACTTCAAAGACATCGTGACCCGCTCCAGTGCGAAGAACATGGGCGAGATCTCCCAGCCGTCGACCCGTACCCTCTTCCTCAACCGTCATACCCACTAACTGGTGCCAATAGTATTCGTTTTGAGGAAGCTGGGGAAGATCTTCTTCCGGAACCATCAACAGAGCACCACGTAAGCTATCGGCCTCAGTACGAGTAGAAATCCCCTCAATCTTGAACACCGCTAAAGGCGGGTGCAGACGACTTTCGAGAACAGCCCGAGATTCCCCTAGCTTATCCACCGTCACCCGTTTCATGCCTAGCAATCGCTCAGGAAAGTCGGTGGTAGGGTACACTTTCACCGCTCCATCGATCCCAAATGGCGAAGTCACTTCTCCCACCATAATATACCCCGGCCAGACCTTAGCACCTTTAGGACTCATGAGCCTCATTCTTCTGTTGCTTCAACTCATGCACCTTGTGCAATACGCCGGTCTTCTTCAAGAGTGATCGGGCCGTGTCAGTCGGCTGCGCACCTTTATTAATCCAAGCCACGGCCTTGTCTTCGTCAATCTTGATGACTGCCGGTTCCTTAGTCGGATCGTAATAACCTAACTCTTCAATGTACCGCCCATCACGGGGCGACCGAGAGTCCGCCACCACCACGCGATAAAAAGGACGCTTTTTTGCTCCCATGCGACGCAAACGAATCTTTACCATCATCTAACCTCCTTCCATTCTCTATCCCATCGGAAATGGCATCTTCGGCATGCGTGCCTTTCCCTTTTTCCCTTTCATTTGACGCATTAACTTTTTCACGTCGTCAAATTGCCGAATGAGCCGATTGACCTCGGGAACACTGGTACCACTCCCGCGAGCAATACGTAGCCGTCGACTAGCGTCAAGTATGTCGGGACGCTGGCGCTCTTTCTTGGTCATGGAGCTCAAAATGGCTTCCACCCGCACGAGCGAGCGATCATCCACCTTGTCCTTCATCTTCGCCATTTGACCCATCCCGGGCATCATTTCCATCACTTTAGACAGCGGCCCCAGTTTCTTCACTTGAGAAATCATCGCCTGAAAATCATCCAGCGTGATATCGGCCTTTTGAATTTTCTGCGCCAACTCTTGGGTGTCCCCACGATCCATGGTGGCTTCAGCCTTTTCAATCAGCGTCATCATGTCGCCCATCCCTAAAATTCGGGAGGTCAGTCGCTCGGGGTTAAAGGGCTCCAAATCCTCAATCTTTTCACCGGAACCCATCAGTTTAATAGGCAACTGAGTGACTTCGTGGATAGAGAGGGCAGCGCCTCCCCGCGCATCCCCATCAAGTTTGGTCATAATCACGCCGGTAAGGGGCAACCGCTCTTTAAATGACGTCGCTACTCGCACAGCATCTTGGCCGGTCATAGCGTCAACGACGAGCAGCATCTCATGGGCCTTCACGGCACGATTCATGTCTTCGAGTTCGCCCATCAGCGCATCATCGACATGCAATCTTCCCGCCGTGTCCACAATAATCACATCCTTGGCCATGCGCTTTGACATGCGCACGCCCAATTCGACCAGTTGCACGGGGGATTGATCCGGTTCGGTAACGACCGGAACCTGGATCTTTTTACCCAACACCTGCAATTGGTCAATGGCGGCGGGACGATAAATATCGGCAGCCACCATGAGTGGCTGTCGTCCTTGGCGACGCAACATGTTCGCCAATTTGGCACTGGCGGTCGTCTTACCAGCGCCTTGGAGTCCCACCATATAAATAATTGTGGGTGGATTCGACGCCATATGCACCCGTTCAGGCGTCGTTCCCATGAGCGTAATCAATTCATCCCGCACAATGCGAATGACCCCTTGGGCAGGCGTCAAGCTTTCAAGAATCTCTTGACCTACCGCACGCGTCTCCACCCGGCTCAAGAACTCCTTGACCACCTTAAAGTTCACGTCTGCTTCCAAAAGAGCCAATCGCACTTCCCGTAGCGCCTCTTTCACATCCGCTTCGGTAAGTTTTCCCTTGTTGCGCATCCGTTTAAAGGCTTGTTGCAGCTTATCAGTGAGTGCATCAAACATCGCGTATGCCCTCCTCCTCGGCCCATTGGTCTAAAGTCTCTTGTACCGTCACTAACTCCGGAAACCGTGTCGTCAGCCCTTGAACCTCGGTTAAAAGCTTCTTCAAGCGTTCTGCCCGGATGGTATGAGCGGTCAGCAACCCTAATCGCGTCTCATAGTCCTCAAGAAGCTTTTCAGTGCGGTCCAGTACATCATGAACCGCGGCTCGGGAAATCTCCCGAGCTTCACCGATTTCCGCTAAGGACCAATCTTCCAGGTAATAGAGTTGCCAGACTTGCGCTTGGACGTCCGTTAAAAGAGGGCCATACATATCAAACAACCATCCCGCTCTAACCCGATCTCGCGATTTCACCAACATTCTCCTGTACCTGTAAAGGTATTTTCCTTAACAGCCGAAGCCGATTGTACCGAACCAGAAGCCGAAAGTCAACTCCCCGCCTAGAACTGATTCGATACTTCAGTGTTTTGTTCACTATAGCGCCGCTGAGAAATTCTTTCGCGAGCCTCTTTCACCTCAACCGAACTATGTTCACTCAGCTGCGCCACTCGACTCCAATTGATGACCACGGCATGAGGTGGCACCGCGCCGCGCCGCATATGCCCTTGAAGAAGCCCCATCGCCAGTGTCGCCACGTCTTCCTTAAAATCCTCTCCCTCAAAGTGACCTAAGTGCGTGATTCGCACCGGATAGCTCTCGAGGCGATAAACCCCTTCTTTAATTTCAAAACGCACTTCCCATGCCTCATCGTGAAATTCTACCGATAGAACCTTGACCACCAACATTGCCTCCTTGTACTTCCTTTTTCCCTGTGCCCATGATATGAATGGCATTATACCCATCCGAGCTTAGGAAGCCCCACCCACGCGGGATTACTCCCGCTGACATGGAGAGAACCCCATCCTTTGTCGTCGTTCCCTCATTCTATTCTCGATGACACGAACTCCCCTGCCATCTGGCTCCTTTGTATTATATCCCAGCGCACCGTTCACTACCGCATTCTGATAACAAGCCACACAAAAACACCGTTGCCGCGTATTCCAGCAACGATGTTTTGATTTATCCCACAAATTCTTGGTCAACCATCACTTCGGGATCATGGAGAAACTGACGCAATCCGTGCAATACGCCATAGGCGCCCTCATAAGGGGACCGCATAATCGCCTCTGGCAGCCTCTCTTTCAAAAGCACCGATCCGTTCGCGACCAACACGCCACGATAACGTCCCTCAAGGATGTCCCCATCGTTCTCCGCATCCCCAGCGACGAAACATTGATGCGCCTTGACGTTAAGTCGATTCAGAATATGCTTCAGGGCAGACCCCTTAAGCGCTCCTCGCGGTACCACATCCAATCGCAGTTGCTCCGCATCCCATAAGGTGCGGTGCATCACTCCGTCTTTCACCAGCCGTGCCTTGGAAGCGGCCAATTGCTCGTCGCCAGCCACTCGAAATGCCAAGCGCCAATGAGAACTGCGGCCTAAGAACTCTACTCCCGGCACTTGCTCTAAGCTCCGCATGACGCGACGCGGTGACCAATCACGACGCTGTTGAAAGGCCCAACTTTCATCCACTCGTCGGTCCGCGCCCCAAAAAATATCCGCTCCAATATCAGTACATAAGGCCAAGGGTTCCGGATATCCATAGCGGTGAATCAAGGGTTCGGCATTGGCTCGTGTGCGCCCCGTAAGATACACGACCCCGACCTCTGGATGCAGCTTGAGATACTGGGCCAGTTCACTCTCACCGCCATGCCCCACTAATGTACCGTCAATATCAGAAGCCAACACCCATTTGATGCCCGCCAAGGCCAGTCACCTCCTGATAGCAGCCCACCATCTGCTGAGCCATGTCATTCACGGTATGCAAGCGATGAACCTTCTCTTGTCCCACTTTCCCCATCTTGCGAGCCTTGGCGGAATCATTCCACAACTCAAGCACAAAATCCCACATCGTCTCGATCTGATCACGGTCCACAACATAGCCGTCCTCACCGTGATTAATCCAGTCCCGAACCCCCGGCACCCGAGACCCGACAACCGGAATTCCTGATGCCAACGACTCTAGCACCGCCATCCCTAACGTAGGCCCTTGATTCGGAGCTATCGCTACTTCAGAGGCCGCTAAATATGGTGCCACCCCGCGATGCGGCATCCCACCAACGAAAGTCACATGTGATCCTAAACGCTCCGCCAGCCGTGCCAAATCAGGAGAGACCGGCACGCCTTGTTGAACTTGCTTTCTCGTTCCGCCTAACACCATGAGCAAAAAGTCTTCGGGGAGATCTCGCTGTGCCAAGACATCTAGAGCCTCGCGAAGACCTCGCGCGAGTTCTAAACGTCCGACATAGGCCACCGGACGGCGCTTCACGCCTAGGGCCCGCAATACTGGCCCCGCATCACGACTAAAGAATTGCGTAGGATCGACCCCTGGAGGCACAACGTATACCGTCAATTCCGGGGTGTCGCGATGAATAAGTTCCGCCTCACTCAAATACGACACGACCACGGCATTCGCCTGATGTAACAGTCGCTTTTCCGCGGCTGCGCGTACCTCGTTCACATCTTCTCCCGGACGAACGCTCCATTCCGCCATTTTCACAGGAGAATGAACCCATGGCAGACCAGTCGCTTGGTGAATGCGCTCTGCGACGAGACCACTTATCCAATAATGGCTGTGTAAAATGTGGTGGTTACGCCCACTATCCTTCATCCAGGCTAGCGCTTCTGCAGCGAGACCATCCACCAATTCTTCCCAACTCTCTTCTTCTGGTCGACGCAACGCCTGCGACAGCCGAATGACCTGACCTAAGTGTCCTAAACTAAATTTTTCCGGCCACAAAGGATTGGCCTGTGCAGTCAATACGTCTACTCCATAGCCATATTGTTGGACGTTCTTCACCAGTTCGCGAATCAAAATTTGCTGCCCACCGACCGCACCACTGTCGCCATAGGTGAGCGGATCGGCATGCAAAGAAATTTCAAGAGCTCGACGTATCATCAAAGGTATCCTCCCTCAAAAACCTGAGACATAAAAAAAGTCCCCAGGCACCCCGGGGGGAGAGGGAAATTCATTAAGTTACACCTTGAGCCCCCAACGCCTACGAAGTTAGCTGACGGGTTAGGGCTGTGGTCATACCCTTTGCTTGCACAATTCACCCCGACTACCTGGGTCCTCCGCTTCCACCGAATTCGGCGCTTTCAAGGTACCCCTATTATACTGGAGAATCCCCCCAATCCGCAACTACCGAACGCGCACGAGAACCGTTCGACATTACTGCTTGTTTTCTGGACATCACCCCGAGTGGGCGCTACCATAGTCCTAATCCTTCTCCCACGACTTTCCACTCGCAATCTCCCCGAAAAGAGGTCCTGTTGTCATGCCCGATCGCCTCCCACGACTGCCCTCCTCCGAGGTTACTCATGACGGGCGTTCATGGAGTCAGGATGACATCCGCCCGCATACCCTGCATCTGGCTATTGAGACGGTCCTCAGGGCGCGTTTTTCGGCAGTTCATGACGCCCTGGCTAAGAAAACGCAGAGGTTAAGCACGGACGCCCTCTTGATCCTCCTCGCTCAGGTTGCCACGAGTCCATTGATGGAAGACATCCTCGACCAGGTCGACTATCTGGAATAGAGAGAATGTGCACTACACGCGTCCACAAGAATGGATGGTATCACCCCAAAGAGTGCAGAGACAAGGGCACTGTCGATTTCCGAGCCGTGCAGTACGCGAGACCGCTCAAGTCGGCTGCTTCGTTCCATCCTTAATGAGGAGAGAGGTGATGAGGTCAAAGGCAAGATTGTACTCTTGGTGTCGATGTTCCAACAAATCCCATTCATATTGACGATCCATCGGACCACCGCTTTCTTCGAAAATCAGTTATCTGCATGATATATTTCGTCGATGGAAACGCTCCGCACGCGGGACATAGATATCGCCTGATGATCATGCCAATCCCGCGATAATCCCTCTGTTCAGGCTCGGTGTAAAGAATCGCTTCGCGAGTTCTACGACATCCCGAGAATTGCTCGCACATAGTCGTCGGCATTAAAGACCATCAAATCGTCAAGCTTTTCCCCGACCCCTACGAACGCAATGGGAAGTTTCAACTCCTGATAGATGGAAAAAGCAATTCCGCCCTTGGCAGTTCCATCCAGTTTCGTCAATATAATCCCGGAAACCTGCACCGCCTCCTGAAATATCCGCGCCTGACTCAACCCATTTTGCCCGGTAGTGGCGTCCAACACTAACCACACTTGATGCGGCGCCTCGGGTTGTTCGCGGCCAATGACACGAACCATTTTCCCTAACTCTTGCATCAGGTGTGCCTTATTTTGCAAACGCCCCGCGGTATCAATAATAGCTAAATCCAAATGACGCGCCTGAGAAGCCCGGACCGTATCAAACGCGACCGCTGCTGGATCGGCACCTTCCGCTTGATGGACCACGTCCACATGAGCCCGTTTGCCCCACTCTCGCAGTTGCTCAGAGGCGGCCGCCCGAAAGGTATCGGCAGCCCCTAGAATCACACCATAGCCTTCGGCTTTCATGCGTTCGGCGAGTTTTCCCGCCGTGGTCGTCTTACCGGTACCATTGACTCCTACCATCATCCACACAAAGGGTCCCCCCTGCGCTGGCAGTTGATAGGGATTATCCAGTTCCGGCAACATCGATACCATCACATCATGCAAAAGGGTCTGCACTTCATCGGCCAGTTCGGGATGCCGTCGCCTTACCTCATCGCGCAACCTGTCCATAATCAATTGAATCGCTTGCGATCCGAGATCCGCTTCGTAAAGAATTTCTTCCAGTTCGTCATAAAGCTCATCCGACCACTGTCGTCCCCCCACTAAGGTCCGAATCTTGTCCCCTAGTTCTCCCCGGGTCTTTGCCATGCCCTGTCGTAAACGCTCAAAAAATCCTGCCATGACTTCCTCCTCAGCTGCCCACCAATTCCTCTGCGCCTTCAAGCAATACCGAAATCACGCGACTTTGGCCCTGACCATCACCGGCAATGCCCCACAACGCATCTGCCACTTCCATTGTCTCGCGATGGTGGGTCACAATCACATACTGGGCTTCTGCCCGCACCCGACGCACATATTGAGCAAAGCGACTCGCATTGGCTTCGTCCAGCGAAGCTTCGACTTCATCCAGCACCACAAACGGCGACGGCCGAGCACTCAATAGACTAAACAACCAAGCAATGCCCCCTAACGCCTTTTCCCCTCCAGAGAGCAACGCCAAATGGCTCTTGCGCTTTCCAGCAGGTCGCACCCACAATTCCACGCCCCCCTCTTCCCCACTCACCCAGCTAAAGCCGCCATCGCCACCGGCATACAACTGACGACACGCTTCTTGAAAGGCCTGTTCCACTCGTAACGCGGTATCCTTAACACGCCGCTCCATTTCCTCGTCAATTTCGCGCAGCGTCCCCATCAGCTCTCGACGGGCGTCTTCGACATCGCGGCTTTCATGCGCCAGATATTGTTCCCGCTCAGCCAACTGTTCATATACGGCCAGGCTACCAGGCACCAAGGGTCCCAATCCCACTAGAGTCTCAGCAATCTCTTCCATTTCCGACCGCGCGGCCGTCTCCTCTTCTCGATCGAAAGCACCTAGTCCTTGTTCAGGAGAATAATCTTCGAATCGCACGCTAATGGCAAGAATTTCTTGTCGCCAAACATTTTCTCGATTTTCCATTTTCCGATCTTCTGATAATAAGGCGCGCTCGCGGTGATCCAGTTTGAGCGCCTGCTCGCGCTGGTCCGTGAGTTGTCGCATCCGATCAGCACGCACTTTTTCGCGATTCGCTTCGTCGAGCGCCACACGACTTAAGCCGGTGCTCACTTCCCGAAGTGCGCCAACCAACTGCTCCCGCTCTACGGCCAGTTGGATTAACCGTTCCGATTGGGACTGTACTTGTTGTCGTACCCGTCCTTCTTCCTGGGCAATGCGATCGTGAATTAATTGCTGCTCACGCCATTCTTGCTGCTTCTCCTGCCACTTTTGCTTGGCAAACGATGCGTCACGTTCCAATTGCTCAACAACCTCTTGTTCGCGTTGGAGCTCCGCCCGAATGTTTTCTATTCTCACCTCGAGGTCATGAGACGCCTGTGATTTTTCGGCAATCGACTGCACCAATATCTTGGGGTCGCCCATATGCTGATGCACCTCAAGATCGCGCGTCAACTTTTCCCACTGCGTCCGCATGGTGACTAGCTGTTCCTTACCGCCCTCGAGTTGTTGTTCAATGCGTTCCAACGCGATAGTGACTTCGGCACGTTCCCCATCCAGCTGCTCAATACCCTTTATGCCGCTTTCGAGCTGCTCTGTTAAGCGACTCATTTCTTGCTTGCGACCGGCAGTCGAATGACGCCCCGGATTGGACGAACCGCCGGTAATGGCGCCACCAGCATGTACCACTTGGCCATCTCGCGTCACCATTTTGTAGCGAAAATGATGGACTCGCCCAAGCGGAGTCGCATCATCCAGAGATTCTACGATGAGCACTCGACCGAGCGTGTGCATGACCGCCGGACGAAGATCTGCCGCAAATCTAATGAGATCCGACGCCCACCCTAGAACGCCTGGTTGCCGCGTGAGGGACTCATAATCCTGGTCTGAAGGTCGCGATGCACGAACGGTATCTAGCGGCAAAAAGGTCGCACGCCCCAACGACGAAGACTGTAAGTAGCGAACCGCCGTCCGGGCTAATTCTTCACGGGTCACAACCACGTCTTGACTTTGACCCCCGAGCGCCGTCTCAATCGCCAACGTCAAATCAGGGGGAGACTCCACCAAAGAACCTAACGTCCCTAAGATGCCCGTCAATTGATTATTCCTAGCGGCCCGAAGCACAGAGCGCACCCCGGCCTGTAGCCCTTCCCCTTCATCCTCCAGTTGTTTTAAGGCTCTGAGGCGCGCTTCATAGCTTGCCGTATTGCGGCGCCTGTCGATTAAATCGCGATCTAGGTGAGCTAACCGCTCTTTTTCGCGGCGCCGCTCTGATTCGAGTGACGATAACCGATCAACCCATTCTGACACTTGGGACTGCAAAGACTCGCGTTCCGCGTCTCGCTGTTGCATCGTGGCCATCACTTCAGAATGCCCATCGACAATCCCGAGTATGCCCTTTAAGCGCTCCAACCGCTGTTCCAGGTCATGTCTTGTGTGATCTAACTCAGCCCGCTGACGCTGCAACAACGCGTCTTCATCTCTTAGGTCTTTTAACCTTTGTGCCTTTTCACTCAAATCGTTCTGCAATTGCTCTGCCCGCGTCCTCAAACCATCGGGTGCCTCATCGTGAGGGTTCTTTGGAATCTCCCGTTCTGCTGCTAAATCTTCCTCGTGGCGACGCATAAGCATAAGCGAGGCCTCAATGCGCTGAGTCTCGGCATCAATATGCGCGATTTGGGTTTGCATTTCTCGCTCTCGAACCTGCAACTGAGTCGTCTCACTTTGGATGCTCTTCAATTCTTCAAGGTCTGCTTCGGTATGAGATCCTAGTTGTTCAATCACCTGCCGGGTGCGAGCGATATGGTCCAGCACTTGCGCTAATTCCTGGGCAAGGTGCTTGCGCTCTTCGCTCAATTTCGCTAAGTCATCATGCAGTCGATGCTTTTTCGCCATGGCGCGTTCATATTCTGTGTAGTCTAAGCGACGCTGAAGTACCAGACGACGATCTTCTAACACTCGATAGCGACTTTCTATTTCAGCACGTTCGCGCACCTCATTCATTTGTCGTGCCACTTCATCTAATAGGTCGGTCAGTCGAACGCTTTTGGCCTCGGTATCCTGCAAATGGCTTAGCGTCTCTTTCTTTCTCACCTTATAGCGCGATACCCCTGCAGCCTCTTGCAACTGCTCGAGCCGTTCATGGGGCTTTTGCAATAACGCCCCTTCTACTCGTCCCTGACTAATGATGGCATAACTGAATCTCCCGAGCCCGCTATCCAAGAACAGATCGGTAATATCTTTCAACCGTACCGTCTTCCCATTGATGATGTATTCTGAATCGCCGCTGCGATAATATCGTCGAGCCACCGACAAGGACTCGGGCCACAAAGGCATCTCGCCATCCTGATTATCAAATTCAAGAATGACTTCCGCCATGCGAGCCGGATTGCGAAGACCTCCTCCCTGATGGAGAAGGTCTTCCCAACGCTCCGCTCGCAAATCTCGTAACCGCTGCTCTCCTAGCGCCCAACGGATGGCGTCCACAACATTGCTTTTTCCTCCGCCATTGGGACCAACCAATGCGGTAATACCGGGTTTAAGTTCCAGCACCACATCCTGGGCAAATGACTTAAATCCGTATATCTTGATCCGTTTTAAATGCATTCCCTAACTCCTTCAACACTGAGCTAAAAAATTCTATATCTCACGGGGTGATGGACGCTCGCACCTGGAGACTGATGACCAGCCGAATTCCTGTCCGCGATTCTCCGTCAATGGCGACTTCCATAAACTGGGGTCGCACCACCAGGTCATCATCGGAAGATTCCATGTAGGTCCGCGCGATGGCGATGGCCTTAACCGCTTGGTTCACTGCAGCCGCACCCACGGATTGTAATTCCACCTCACCAGATTCTTTCACTATCGCAGCTATGGCTCCTGCAACAGCCTTAGGCCGCGAAGCCGCCGACACTCGTAACGATTGCATAGCCCACCTCACATATATAGAGATTTTTATTCGCTACCCTTTTGTTATTTCCCTTCATCATACCACGATAGAGATGACGACTTGTTCAGAATATACCTAAACCATGTATATCCTCACTACATTTATACCCCTTTCCTGTAAAGGTTCCAGCCCTTTTAGAGCGAAATGGGTAGCGATGGAGGGAAACTATGCAGGTCATTGATGAAATCGCCAATCTCATTCTTGAAAACCCTCTCATCACTGCGCAGGCTATTGCTCGCCGTCTGGGATATGCGGAGGAAAAGACTGTCTACTATTGGATTCATAAAGCGCATTATTCCGGGCTTAACGCCTTTAAAATGGCGGTTCTCCACGGTCAATTTTTCCCGCACCACGATGCTCTTGAAGAATCTCCCAGTCTCTACGGGCGACTCCCCATATGCGAGGACTGGACGTCAGAGGGAAAACCCGTATTTAATGGAGAAACCATGGCGATTCCGGGGCTGGCCCCAGCTGAACTGATTTGGCGTTATTCAGGTTACCCCGTATTATCCATCGTGCCGAGCGATCTCTTAGTTCTTTCGCCCATCGACGTCAATCGTCAATCGCTGCTCATGGTCTGTTTGGTCAATAACAGCACTGTAGAGTTGCGTGCCACCACTATCCATGCCACGCATGTACTACTTCTTCATCCCACCACCCTACAACGTGACAACAAAAGCCGCCCGCTGTATCAAATTCAACAACTTATCCGTCACTATTAATGAATGCCATACCATTGAGATGAAAGATGCTATTGGGTACGGAAATTTCCGCCAATCTCTAGACATATGGTTTTGTGCTACAATTAACCGCAATTGATCCGCACCATGCGCGAATCATGAAATGTTTTGTTGTCTTTTGTCATTATCGCGTGGCGTGAATCAAAGTGTATAGCAGTACGAAATCGTATCGTTAAGGAGAGGTGCTCTATGTATTGTCGCAGTTGCGGAGAGAATATTCCAGTGGATAGCATTTTTTGCCCAAGCTGCGGCAAAAACCTCATGGAAGTCTCTTCACCTACAACGGTGATTCCTCCTGCTTCATCCGCTGGTCCTGTCGCACCTCAGGAAGATGTGGATGATACTGAGAGAGCTCCTCTGTCACGGTTGCGCCGCATGCGCAGAAATACCGCAATACCTGTAGAAGAGGAGTCGCAGAACAGTGCTGATGAGGAAGAAGAGCCAAGAACTCCATGGGTGGCTCCAGCGTGGTTGCAACAGCTCACCTTGTCTCGTGTACTGTGGGCGATGGGCTTGCTGTTCGCTATTGTAGGATTTGTTGTCGGCCTCTTAGGTCATCTTGATATGTCCCTGGCATGGCTATTATTGGGTCTGGTGCTCATCGTTGCAGCGCCTGCAGCACCGCAGGTATTGCTGCAGGAATCCAACAACAGCGCCGAAAATCACTCGATAGAAGAGGAGATGGGGGATTAACTTGCGTTGTCCACATTGTGGTGAAGAAAACGTTACCGGTTCCCAATTTTGCCGTCATTGTGGCAAAAAGATGCCGAAAGCTGCCCTCGACACCAAAAAGACGAAATCCCCTCCTAAACCCGCTCGCTCCAAGGCCGACACTCAAGGTAAAGGTACGCCTCGGCGCAAACTGCGATGGGGCCGTATTATTGGTCTCTCCATCGCAGGAGTGGCTCTCTTGGGGATTTTAGGCGGGGGCTATGAGACGATGAAGGCGCTACACAGCATGCCCTCCATTAATAATCTGGTCAGCCTCAGCACCGCAGGAGAAGATTCGGTGGTTTATGACCGATTTGATAAGCCAGTGGCCACATTGCACCTGTCAACCAACCGCATTGACGTGCCGCTAAGTCAAATATCGCCCCACGTGCAAGATGCGCTGATTTCTATTGAAGACCATAACTTTTGGACTAACGACGGATTTGACATTCGGTCAATTTTTCGTGCGGCGCTGGTGGACGCCACCCATCGAGGATCCCTTCAAGGAGCATCGACCATCACCGAACAATTAGCCAAAATGCTGTACTTACACGACAATCGCACGTTAACCTATAAGATCCAGGAAATCATCTTAGGACTCGAGTTGGCTCGCAGTTATTCGAAATCGCAAATACTTGATATGTACTTTAACCAGGTTTACCTCGGTGATGGCGCCTACGGCATTGATACCGCCGCCAAAGCCTACTTTAACGAAAAGCCGAGCCAACTCACCATCCCACAGGCCGCCATGCTGGCGGGCCTTCCACAAGCGCCAACCGCTTATGACCCACTCACCAGTTTAACGCTAGCGAAGGCTCGTCAACTTGAAGTGTTACAAGCCATGGCCAAATATGGATACATTCCCCAGTCGTCGGTGAAAACCTATTACGACGCGCCGTTAGGGCTCTCGCCGCAAAAAGTGACCACCGCCAACGTGGCGGAGCCTTATCCATATCCTTGGTACATTCAACATGTGATTAGCATATTGAAAGCCAAGGGATTTACTCCCAGCGAAATCTACAACGGGGGACTTAAGATTCACACCGAGCTTGATCCCACAGTCTATAACATCGCGCAAGCAGCGGTCACGCAATGGATGAACTACAACTTTGGAAGTAATCCCGCTTATCAGGCGACGGTGGTTGTGGAAGACCCTCACAACGGGGCTATCTGGGCCGTCATTGGCCAAAGGCAATACCAGGGTGCCGACTTGAATGATATGGCTCTTACCGCTGAGCGTTCATCGGGGTCGTCCATTAAACCTTTGATGGAATATACCGAAGCTATCATTAAAGGATACACCCAAATGTCAGTGATTCAGGACGTGCCGATCTTCCAAAACATTGGCGGCCAAGCTTGGTGGCCGAAAAATGATGACCGTCTGTATCGAGGGTACATGACGCTCCGTGATGCCTTGGCCATTTCCGATAATGATGTGGCGGTGCATTTACTGCATGATATTGGTATCACGTATGGGTTTGACTTCGCCACCAAAGAATTTGGCTTGAAACTCCCAGAAGTGGATTCGACCGAGTTGGGCATTGCCATTGGAGGGTTTAAGGAAGGGGGAGTCACCAATTATGAGATGACGCAAGCCTATGCCACCTTCCCCAATGGCGGTGTCAAAATGAATCCTCTCTGGGTAACTAAAGTGGTCGATGCCAATGGCGCCGTCGTCTATCAACAAACCCCCTCGGGTAAGCGACTCTTTAGTCCACAGGTCGCCTATATTATGGAAACCATGATGGAGCGAGTACTCTACCCGGGACCCATCCCGAATATCGGCCCTGGATCAGATCCGACTGGTGTTGACCTGGGAATCGGCCGAGAGGCGGCTGGAAAGACCGGTACCAATAATGGCGAAGCGGATGCCTGGTTCTTAGGGTATGAACCGCAAATGGTGGTCGGTGTCTGGGAAGGCAACCAGCATGGTGAAATACCACAACCGGATACCCCCGACGGTCCGGCCTATGGTGACGTGGCGGCCGGCCCGATTTGGAAACAAATCATGGAACAGGTGAACCAGGCGGAAAACATTCCGGCAGAAAACTTCCCGGTTCCCAGTGGTGTCATCTATATGCCACGAATCTCCATCACCTCCGGTAAACTGCCCAGCGCTCTCACCCCGGCTAATGATATTGAGGGAGCCTGGTTCATTGATGGCACGCAACCCACGACGACTGGGCACAATCACGAACGTGTCAAAGTGTTGGCGTCCAATCCCAAGGAATTGTGGGAACCGGGCTGTGGTCCCGCCATTTCTGAAGTGTTCCTAGTTCCTGAACCGGATTGGCATCAAGGAATGCCGGCATATACCTTGCCTTGGGACAGTCAGTTTTGGCCACCCACCGCCACCTGTACTCCCAAGTCAGGCACCAGCAGCTCATCCAGTTCATCCTCAAGTTCATCTAGCTCTAGTTCACCGAGTTCGAGCTCTCCCAGTCCGAGTTCGTCAACACCAAGTAGTAGTACCTCGCCTTCGGCACCTCCGACACAGAGTGCGCCTAGCAGTCAGCCCTCGAGGTCTGCAGCGCTTGCGGGCAATGGGAATCCGCCACCATCACCCACACCATCACCGTCAACCAGTCCTTCGCGTTAATTCCGAAACGCTCAACACCCCCCGAATGTGGGGGGTGTTTTTTAGTGATGAAATATAATGGCTATAAAATAGCTAGTCTACGTTTATTGCGTTGGTGGATGGCCAGAATCGGCATCCGGCAGAATCAGGTTGCTTTCGACAGGTTGCTGAGACTGCACCACCAAATCCTTTAACAATTGCCGCGCGGCTTGTTGCTCGGCCTCTTTTTTGCTACGCCCCAATGCTCGCCCATGGGGCTCTCCGTTCACCAGGACTTCTACCTCAAAAGTCTTCGCGTGATCCGGACCAAATGATCCGACCACTTGATAGCTCGCCTCTTGACCTCGCCGCCGCAGCCAATCGT
This sequence comes from Sulfobacillus sp. TH-112, assembly GCF_057473405.1. Classification (NCBI taxonomy): domain Bacteria; kingdom Bacillati; phylum Bacillota; class Clostridia; order Eubacteriales; family Clostridiales Family XVII. Incertae Sedis; genus Sulfobacillus; species Sulfobacillus sp. TH-112. The sequence continues at coordinate 596 of NZ_JBYCKN010000134.1, read as the reverse complement.
TGAGTGCCGTCTTATGATCACGTCCTGCTTCACGACCCTCGACCGTATTGAGAGCAAATCCTACCGTTTCCAGGACAAAATCCCGAGAGCGCTCCATGCCTTCGCTTAGATAGGCCGCTCCAATGATGGCTTCCATGGCATCGGCCAAAAGTGACGGCTTTTTGCGCCCGCCGCTGCGTTCTTCTCCACGACCCAATCTTAACTCCTGACCGACGTTCAGAGACTCGGCCGCTTCGGCGAGTGTCGCTTCACAAACAATCGCTGCCCGCGCTTGGCTGAGTTGCCCTTCGGTCCAGGTTGGATTCTTCATATAGAGCCATTCGGTCACCACTAGTTGCAATACCGCATCTCCTAGAAACTCTAGGCGCTCGTTATGCAATTCCTTCCGATATCCTTCATTGGCATAAGAAGAATGCGTCAGAGCTTGGCGTAACAACTCCGCATTATGAATCCGGTCACTTAATCGCATCGTCTCCATAGTCAAAACTCCCGAGCGATGAGACTGGCATTTTGTCCCCCAAAACCAAAGGCATTCGACATCACAGCCTTGATCCGTCGAGACTCTGGGTAATTCGGCACATAATAGAGGTCACACT
>NZ_JBYCKN010000133.1:0-34034 GCF_057473405.1 Sulfobacillus sp. TH-112 | reverse complement strand
CTGCGCGCAGGTATAAATGCATGTCGGTTGCCACCTGATCATTGCGGCTGCGAGCGGTATGGAGATAGCCCGCATCCTCGCCGATGATTTCATGCAGTCGACCTTCCACGTTCATGTGGACGTCTTCCCACTCAGGATTGGCAGACAAATGATGGGTTTCCCACTCGTTTAGAATTTGTTTGAGGCCATCTTGAATTTTTTGAGATACTGGGGAGGTAATGATCTGACATTTCTCAAGCATTTGGACATGGGCGAGTGATCCTTGGACATCATAAGGAAGAAGACGCCAGTCAAATTGCACAGACGACAAGAATCCTGCCACCTCTTTGCCTAGCTGCTCCTTTAGACGCTCACTGCGCGCCATCTCCTTCATGACAGCACCTTATCTCTCATCGTGGCCGCGTACACTTGACTCGGTAGGCCCCACAGGCGAATAAATCCCGCGGCGTCTTGGTGACTAAATTGGCTCGCCTCAAACGTGGCAAGTTCCGGTGAATACAGCGTGCGGGGTGCGTCGGTGACGGTCTCTGCCGTAACCTGCCCCTTATAGAGCTTCACGGTGACCGACCCGGTGACAGGTTCACTGGCTGTGCTGACAAAGCTTAATAATGATCGTGTTAAGGGAGAAAACCATAAGCCGTCATAGAGGAGTCGTGCTAGCCGATCGCTGACCTGCGTCATAAACTGTGCTAAATCGCGATCCCAGGTGAGTGTCGTTAAGGCATGGTGAGCGGCATAGAGAATGGTGCCACCGGGCGTCTCATAGACGCCGCGGGACTTAATCCCTACTAAACGGTTTTCTACCATGGTCACGCGTCCGACACCATGTTGGGATCCGTACTGGTTTAATTGTTCCATCAGCGCCACGGCGGGCGTTGGACTGCCGTTCAAGTGGGTCGGTACACCTTGGGTAAAGCGAATGGTGAGCCACTCTGGATCGTTGGGAGCCAACTCTGGAGAGTGTGTCCAGGTATATACATCATCGGGGACCGGAGCGGTAGGGTCTTCGAGAACGCCACCTTCGTGGCTTACATGCCAGAGATTCTCATCGCGAGAATAGGGCGATTGGGGTGTCGAATCCACCGGGACTTGGTGAGCTTTGGCATAGTCCATTTCGTCTTGACGTCCCTTTAAGTCCCATAGACGCCAGGGGGCAATAATGGTGAGATTGGGATCGAGTGCCATGACGCCCACTTCAAAGCGAACCTGATCGTTGCCTTTTCCGGTGGCGCCATGGGCCACGGCATCGGCTCCAAATTGATGGGCTCCTTCTACAAGCTGAGCTGCAATTAGCGGACGCGCTATCGCGGTTCCTAGAAGGTATTGTCCTTCATAGCGTGCTTCGCAAGCTAGCATGGGAAAGGCGATATCGCGAAGCAATTCATCGCGACAGTCGGGAATATAGACGTCTTTGGCACCAGATGCAATTGCCTTTGCGCTAAGTCGTTGAAAGTCCTCTTTTTGGCCCACATTGACGATGACCGCATAGACCTCGGCCTGGTAGTGCTCCTTAAGCCAAGGGATAATCACCGAGGTATCCAGTCCGCCAGAATAAGCAAGGGCAATTCGGCGTGTGGGTGTTAACGAAAGCGTCATGAAAGTTATCCTCCTATTACGGCTGAGCTATCTGACAACACATGATAGAGCGCACTTTTTTGAACCCACAGGCGGTTCTCTGCTTCATCAAAAACCGCCGAATGAGGGCCTTCCAATACCTCGTCGGTCACTTCTTCACCGCGATGGGCAGGCAGGCAATGGAGAAAGATTGATTGTGCCTTGGCATGCGACATGAGTGACGCATTCACTTGATACGGCGACATGACCTCTTTCTTCAATTGAGCCAGATCGGGGTTGTCTGCCATGGATTGAAACACATCAGTCACGACCACGTCGGCTCCTTTCACCGCAGCCACGGCATCGTCAGTGACGTGGATGGTAGCTCCCGTCAATTGGGCCTCGGCGACTGCCCAATTCACGAGATCTGATGGTGGTTGAAACGATGGTGGAGAGGCAATCCATACATCCATTCCGAGCTTGGCACCCAGCACCAAGAACGAATTGGCCATGTTATTACCGTCGCCTAGATAGGCCAGTTTAATACCGCTCATGTGGCCAAACTTTTCCCACACGGTGAGTACATCGGCTAGTGCTTGAAAGGGATGCATACGATTAGTGAGGGCATTAAACACCGGGCAAGAAGCCCACTTTTGCCACTCTTGCAAGGTTTCGTGCTGTTTAACCCGCGCAACGACTCCAGTAACATAGCGAGACATCACTCGAGCGGTGTCTTTGATGGGCTCGCCGCGTCCCAACTGGCTTTGATTCCATTCAAAGACCACGGCAGAGGCGCCCATACTTTCGATGGCTACTTGAAAAGAGACGCGGGTGCGAGTCGACGGAAGTTCGAATATCAACGCCACATGCTGACCTTCCAGAGCGTGGCGAAACGACGGTGAGAATGGCTCTTGCTTCATGATGCGGGCGGTGTACAGTACGCGTTGAATTTCTGATGGAGACCACTCCATAAGAGAAATGACAGAACGCATTTTCAGTGTTTCATTCAATGCAAGAGTTTGCACCATAGCGGTACCCTCCTAGTAATGAGATACGCTAGAGTATACATCTATGTGCATAAATATGCTATAGATCAATGAAAAATCTATGGTCGTAAGATTCTCTTCATGGTGACGGCGGCCGCTTCGTCTTGAAGTATTAGAAGCACTGTGTCATCACCAGCAATAGTTCCTACAAGTCCCTCAACAACCACGTTATCTAATAGCCACGCGATTGAGTGGGCATGACCTGGAAGCACCTTCAGCACTAAAAGATTTTGGGCGCGATTGAGGGAAACAAAAATGTCGAGGAGGCGGTGATGAACCTCATCTAGGGTATAACTGGGAGGACTCATTGGGATTGCATATTTATACCTGCCTTGCGAACCCATGACTTTGGTGAGTTGTAGTTCTTTAATGTCTCGTGAAATGGTTGCTTGGGTCACATTAATGCCTTCTTGCTCCAAGATCATTTGTAAGTCTTCCTGGGTCTCGATGTCCTGATGGCTCACGATGGCTCGAATTCTCGCCAAGCGCTCATCTTTGGTCATGGTCAGGGTACCGTCCTTCCCGTTCTAGCTAGCGACTGATTGTCTTCAGTATGCCAGAATTGCAGCAAAAGAGTACGATGGGAATGACAATATGAGGTTCATAGTCAAACCGATTCATGGGAGGCATGAGAGTGGCAACCAAACGACATCTGTTTATCGCCGCCTTGTCCGAACTCATCGGGACGGGACTACTTATTGCTGTAGGATGCTCGTTTGTGGTACTTGACTTTGCCAAGGGCAGTCCAGTGGTTCACTATATTCCGAGTGATGGTTTAAGACGGGCTATGACCGGATTGTTATTTGGCACGACTGGCGGCCTTATTGCTCTTTCTAAGGTCGGGAAAACGAGCGGAGCGCATATTAATCCTGTAGTGACATTGGCGTTTTGGATGCAACAGAAGATGGCGCCTCGACTGGCCTTAATGTATGTAGTGGCTCAATGCCTAGGAGCCATTTTGGGTGCGGCGGCCCTGAGAGTATGGGGACCATGGACGATGGCGACCCATTATGCGGCGACGGTTCCCGGACCCCGGGGGGCCGGAATCGCGGTGCTGGGAGAAGGGATTACAACCTTTTGCTTGGTGATGAGTCTATTTATATTCCTTGCACACCGATCGCTTCGTCGCTATACCCCAGGAATTTTTCCAATACTTTATGCGGTGATGGTGTATCTTGAGGCGCCTTGGTCCGGAACCAGTACGAACCCGGCGCGTAGCTTGGGACCAGCGGTGCTGTCACATGTCTGGACCAGTTGGTGGGTCTATCTGGTCGGACCGTTGGCAGGTACGTTAGTGGGAATCTTCGTATTAAGCATTATACTGCCGAAGTTAGAGTGGGAGGTCGAGGTGGCGAAACTCTATTATTTTCAGCATGACCCCTATCATCTCTTTCACTTTAAAAGGGGGCAGTGGAAATCGATAGACAAAAAGGCTACACATCATGACTCATAGAATACGAGTGGATGAATGGCAACCACGAACCCCTCGCGAGCCATGCCATGCAGGGAGCGAGAGGTTAACTCGGATACGATATTAGGCGTGACGTGTTCCATGATGCACCGGCATGGCCATAATGGTCGGAATGGTGATTAAGGTCAGTGCAATGAGAATCCATACGGTGAGCGCGTCCGATGTTTGCGCAGCGACATAGGTGAGAGGAATGACCATAATCGCGCCGAGCCCATTAGCCAGTCCCAACGCCACCCCGGATCCGAGCGCCGGATTTTCAGAAAAAATATCTTGCCCAATCAGTGTCGTGGTTGAGGAAGCACCAAAGAGGGCGATGCCCATAATCCCCAATGTAGGCCAGATCCAGACGCCGTGAAGGGTATTAAAGGCCATGAGACTTAAAATGGCGAGGAGACTGGTGGAAAATAAGACGAACCGTTTACCAATGCGATCATTGAGACCTCCTCCTCCAAGATTGCCGATAATGCCGACGCCAATCAGGACACTCACTAATGCCGCCCCGGTGACTAATGATCCCCCCTCTTTGTGCCACATAATCGGGGCTAGGGTGATAATTTCATAAATGGTGGCCGATCGGACTAAGGCATAGGCTAATAAGGCGGATGCGGGTTTAATGTGTCGATCAAAGGCAATGGGAGGTCGCTGATTGGTCCGCTTGGGTTGTGCCGGAATGGCTTTGACAATCCAAGGATAGGTTAAAATTAGTGGCACAGCCAATAACCAAATCCATTGCAGCCCATAGTGATGCACCACTAATCCCGCTGCCAGTGGACCTAAACTGCGACCAATTTCTCCTCCCACTAAAAATACTGCCATTCCCAATCCCTGACGCTTGCCTACGTGCGTTCTGGTGATGGAGAGAGCCTGAGGATGAAAGGCGGTATTGCCGATTCCCGTTAAAAGAAGAAACGATAGAATGAGCCAGATGGGATGCGAAAACCCTACCATCGCTGCGGCAACGGTGCTTAGGACTACACCGCCGAGCACTAAGGATCGACCACCGATGCGATCGGCAATCCATCCAGACAACGGCTGTAGAGATTGCCCCAATAGCAGGGCGGTCATAAACGACCCGGCCAAGGCTTCTGGAACGTGACGTTCAGTTAAAATAAAAGGTAGCACGCCAGGTAAGTAATTGGCGATGCCATCGTTAAGAAAGTGCGTCCAGGAGAGCCATGATAAGATATTAATAGACAATCCGGTATTTTGCTCAGCATGAGACGCAGTTGCCACAAAAGAAACCTCCGCTAATGTTTTGTAACCCATGTTAGCATATTGTCTTCTACTATGAGAGACCCTATCCATGGCAAATGATGTGTAGTGCTCGCACCATTTGTGAAGATCTTCATCCGAGTCGACTATCGAAATGAACCAAGAGCGGGGCACGTGAGCCGCGATCCGTTGATGGAAATCAGTATCTTTTGTCACGCTACCTTAGAATCTCCGCGTCGTGTAACGGCAAAGCAATCGCTTAGAGATCCTCATATCGTGCATAGTGCGCTCGCAGGATGAGCGCCTACTGTAGAATGAGTTGTAACAAAAGGGTTCCGTTGCATCTGACGTTCACAGCAAGAGAAGGAGTGGACGTTCACAAGAATTGATTGTCATCCTTCGCGTAGACCCTAAAACTAGTTACACTAAATCGTGTTCGAGTATCATCAAAAAGATAGATCGATTTTGCCGTAATGATCGGATATTAGGATAGAGAGGGGATTCCATGGCCGATCACGAGCACGACATTCTTCGCCGCATGGCCGCGGGGGATCAAGAGGCAATGATGCAATTTTATGATCAGTATTTTGGAGTGGTCGCTGGATTTTGCCGCAAATTGATTTCAGACCGAGAAGCGGCGGACGAAGTCATTCAAGACACTTTCTGGCAGGTATGGCGAACCGCCGGCCTGTACGACGCAGGTCGAGCTCCCGTGATTGGCTGGATACTTACGATTGCTCGTTCGCGCGCTATCGACCGCTTGAGAAAAATAGCACGCCAGCCCGATGCAGCGGCATTAGACGAGGCGGTCGGGTTGTCTCCTACTGCGGTTGGTACGGTAGAAGGTGCCGTATTGCAACACGAACAGGAAGAGAGTCTCTATGAGGCGCTCAATGGATTACCGGAGGCTCAGCGAACCATGATTTATGCCGTTTACCTTCGCGGCCAGACTGCAGAAGAAGCGTCTATGAGGCAAAAAATTCCCTTAGGAACTGCTAAAACGCGATTGCGACTCGGGCTCGATAAATTGCGACGAATGATGGAGGTGAGTACGGATGAGCCATGAAGAACTAATGCAAAATGTGCCGCTTCTTGCAGCGGACGCTCTCACCCAGGATGAGTCTCGTCTTGTGCGCATTCATTTGTCGCAGTGTGACGAGTGTCAAATGGCGTTTGAGGAATATCAGAAGGTTCTAGGGATCATGGCGAATCCTGAATACCAGATTGATGAAACCGGTAAAGAGGACATGCGCGCTAAGTTTCAAAATAGGCTAAGTGAGGATAGTCATTCGGTTAAGAGGCCAGAAAAGCTTGAAGCGCATGGTTCGACGATACACTGGAAGCCTATCCTAGCGTGGGCGGCAAGTATCCTGATAGCCCTAGGTGGATGGGCTAGTGCGCTACATTATCGGCAAACCGCTCAGCAGACGAAGAATGTACTGCATCTCATGGCCAGTGGACATCCTGTGTCACTGACCAGTAGCACGGGACAATATCGCGCGGTGCTCTACCTGAAAGATAATCGCGCAGTGGTCTGGGCCAGCGGCTTACCTCATTTGACCGCTAGCAATGTTTACGAGGGATGGTGGATTGAAAATGGGCACCCCGTGAGGGCTGGCACATTCGATCGGCTGCCCACCGAGATGACTATTCCGGCCTCGAGCCCGGACGCATTTGCGATTACCATTGAACCTGCCGGAGGTACCAGTGCCCCGACAACGCCGGTGTTGGTGATAGGGAGTGTGCATACGTGAGGTAGGATGACGACTCAGGACCAGGGAAGTTGAGGCAGGGATGACATTATACCTCAAATAGCATACCGTTGACGAGGTTGAGCTCCTGTCTCAGCATCAGGTTGCCGCGAACTACAAAGGTGGGTCTTCCTCCGAGCGCTCCTCACAAACGGCTTGCGATAGTCATAGGGCATAGTAGTGGCACCCCGGGGCACTCTTGACATACCCTTGGGGATGATTCTAGGGGGGGATTTGGCATGAGGCTCCCAGTCACCGTCCCCGCGCCTGTCTCGTCAAATCGAGCACTGGCCGGGTTGGGGTGATACTGTGAGATACCGGGGTGCTCCGATGACCCAACCCAGAATGTCATCATCGAAGCATGCTATGGGGAGATTGAGAAAACGGAGCATTGGTAGGGCGAAGCAGCCTTAGAGGACCTTAGCGGGAATTTTGGCAGTTGCAAGGTCTTTGGGTGCAGTACTATTATGTTCTCATGCGCAGAGACTCTTCGGCAATGCGGCGATATCGTTGCCACATTCCTTAGGGATGACGCCGCTTGAGCTTTATCCCAATGGCGTCGGCCCCAAGGGTACACAACGAATTATCGCATCTGCAAGGTGACCGGACGGGATGATCGTTCACCGACTTTTTTTACGGCGGTTCCGGTAGCGACCACTTCCATGACATCTTCTGAACGATGGATAATTTCTAAATTCACATTGACGATAGTATCGGCACCTAAGTCCGTTGCTTCCGACTTCATGCGCTGTAAAGCTAATTCGCGGGCGTCATACATGAGTTGCGTCAATTGAGTCAACTCTCCCCGTTGTAATCCCTTAAAGGCAGTGGCAATCCCCCCTGCAACCCCCATCGACATCACGCTATTACCCAAAACGAATCCGACCGGTTCATAGCCGGAATCGGTGACTAACCAAAAGTCCATGGCGCTGAGATTGCTAGTCGCAGCACCTTGAGAAGACTTGCTTTTGAGTGCCTTGAGTTGTTCTTCAACATCTTTCATATCCGCTATTTGATTGTTGTTGCCAACGCCAAAAGCCATAATCCACCTCCGAATTTCAACCGCTAGGACATTCTGCTACACCACGATGAATCTCGTGAGATTAAGAAGTCTCTCTGGGTAAGGGCCCAACGATGCAAGACAACAAGGTTAATTTAGCGCAGAGAGATTCCCCGATCAGCTTTAGTATAGGTCAACAGGTCTTTCAGGCACAGTGATTGAGGCGCCGAAAGAACCGTCGAATAGAAGAAGTGAGATGATTTCAGTGATGGCAATAGAACGGCTGCTCCTTGGTCGAGTGCCACATAACATAATAGTCAATCGGCTCTAGTTGTTACTTAATTTTTCGTGGGGCTTCTGTCGCGTATCCTATAGGGTGACCCCTTCTTGGGAAGAGCTAGCCGTTGCCGTTGTGACTCAAAAGAGAGGCGACGGTTCGAGCACTATTGGGATATCGCTGCTTTAGAATTCAGCGATCTAGTTGCAAAGCGCTCTTAGCCAGTTTGTCTTCGGGAAAACAAGGAAATGACCGGCAGCGATTCTTGAGAGAGTTTTTTGTGGTTGTTAGGTGTCGTCCTACTCTGCAGAATGCTGAGTGCTAGAAGAGCCCACAAGCCTCCGCTATTAATATCGGTGGCGTAGGTCAACCAGAACATGCCCGCCTCTTGCATAAAAATCCAAGCGGTGAGCGCTAATAGAAGAAGCGCTACAGCGCCGATTGTCCGTGTCGGACGAAGCAGGAGTAAGATCGCAGCGAGTAGGCAAGCGATGGAAAAGAGCTTGGCTTCCACCCCTCCAAACCCGGTTGTTGCCACAGGATACACCCAAGCCTCGAAGGCGCTTAGAAGCCATCCAATAGCGGACGCGGTGACCGCTATTGATTGTGACCAACGATGAAATGGTTTGGGGGAATCCTTTACCGGCCATACAATGACGGCGATTAGCACATAAAGCAGGGCGGCTCCGGGGGCGCCGACCGAAAGGCTCCATTGGTGTGCCAGGATATTGCCGAGACCTTCGCCAAAGAGCCATACCAAGAGTCCCCAACCAATGGAGATCGAAAGTATCCAGCGCAGTTTCCAGTTAAGAAGTAAGGCGGTGCCGATACCCACTTGGAGGATGATAATCATGAGATTAAACAACCAGACTGGGTGTGCTAAGCTAATTTCCCAACGTACGACATGATTGATCCACGGTAATTGGCCGGGAAAGATGTTGGAGGCGACGTTCACCCGAAGAAAGCCCGTGGTAAACATTGCCGGACGTAATTGCAATAATCCATCAAAGAGCCAAATAGCTCCGAGTATGCGCTGTATTCCTAGTCGCGTCATCATTGTTCCTCCCTATTCTGGCTGAAATTGAATTGATGAGATGTGTAGCTGGTTTTGACTGAATGAGATGTGCATGTGGACTACGTAAGGCGTTTCATCTATTGACACATTGGTGTCCGATAGGGTCATAGTTTCGGGGGCTCCCCTGGCCGATAGAGTGAGTTCAACGGTTAGTGGGGCCTCATAGATGATGCTTTGCGCTTTCCAATAAGGGGTGCTTTTCTCATTGGGTAACAGCGCAAGGACCGCTTGGCTATTGCCAATTTGGCTCGCATCACGGAAGGCGAGCCAAAGGTCGACCGCCGTGGTTGCTGCTTGAAGCGGACGGTCGGATTGCTGATAGGCGAACGCCTTCTTTGATAGAGAACCTTGATACGTAAAGTCGCCCATTGGTAGAGAGTTTTTGGTGAGAGAAAACGAATAGTGGTCGGCAATGACGGCAGGAATATTTGTGGTATACGGGCTTGCATCGGATGGGGATCTTTGGGCACTATGCTGAGTGGTATAAAGATGATCTTTGACGAGAGAACTTTCTACAATATATCTATCGGGGGTAAAATATAGGGCGTCTAAGGGGTAGCAGGCTTCCAAGTCCAGAGTCGGCGTAGTGCTTATTGGAAGTCCCACAGTATCAGGGACCACCCTGTGTCCTGTCACTTTGAACCAAAACTTTCCCTGAGATGTGGTCACAATGATTTCGGATCCGGGCTTGAGTTCATTGATGTGGCGAAAATACGTAGCGTTATGAGCTGCCAAGACACTGGTGCCATTTTCTCCAGGAAGAACAGAACCAGCATAGTGACCGGGATCCAGTAGTAATTCGCTATACGATGTTCCCTCAATTACGGATGTATTGAGCCCTAGTGACGGAATGGAAAGGTTGGCCACGGTACTACCCGCTTGGGGATTAATGGCCTTCGGAGCGGATAGGAGGCTTGCAGGAATGGCGGTCACAGACGAGGCGGGACGAGCCACGGCGAGGTGAGTGGGTGTACGGGTAATCGTATGATCCCCGACTAATGAGATGGCTGGCGCAATCCAAATAGGAATGGACGCCAAGAGTGCACCAGACGCCAATAATGTCCAACCTAGAGTCCTTCGGTTCATGCGGGGTCACCCTCTTTCTTCTTGAGTTCTCTCAGCCATGATTACGACACGACTTACGCGCGAGATCTCTATCGAAGAAAAAATGATGGAATCAGGGCGGACGAAGAAGACGTAAATCCGATGGCGGGCCCGCCAATTCCCATCTAATGTTCGAAGTAGGATACCAAATCGAATGAATTGACAGGGCACTTATCGAGGGCAGCGGAGTCGTGGTGTTGAATCCAGACAAAACTATGGAAACGACGAGAATCCTGTGATGAAGTATCAGGATCGTTTTTAGGATTGTCCAGGAAAAGACGCTCGTGGACATCTTAGTCAATCGCAATAAAGACACGATCATGCGCTATCTATCCCATATGCCGAACCGGGACCGCATCGCCGTCGTCACGATGGATATGTGGCGTCCGTATAAAGAAGCCGTCCGCGCCGTATTGCCCCAGGCGACCATTGTGGTGGACAAGTTTCATGTGGTGAAAATGGCCAATGCCGCCGTCGAGCAGGTGCGAAAACAACTGCGGACCGCGCTCTCCCCGGCACAGCGGCGCGGGCTCATGCATGACCGATTTATCTTGCTCAAACGCGCGGCCGCGCTCGACGCACGGGAGGAACTCTTGTTATCGACATGGGTCAAAAACTATCCCATCCTGGGAGCGGCCCATCAGGCCAAAGAAGCCTCTTTTGATCTGTACGCGGCCACGAGTCGTGCGCAGGCCGAGCAACGGTTTGCCGCATGGGAGCAGGGTTGTCGGGGGAGACTCGGGAGGCGTTTGGGGAGGTGCTGACCGCATGGAGCCACTGGCAGCAGGACATTTTGGCCTATTTTGACCATCCCGTCACGAATGCGTACAGGGAGAGCCTCAATAGCCTGATTCGGGCGACAGACCGTATGGGTCGCGGCTATAGCTTCGCAGTGTTACGCGCCAAAATGCTTTGGGCGGAAGGTACCATCAAAAAGGTGCCACGTCGCCCCAAGCTGACGCGGCAATCGATGACACTCACGGACCGCTGGCCTCATGGTCACAACGGGATGGTGAGACGGACAGTATGAACGTTCAATTCAAGAAAGGCATTTTGGAACTGTGTGTCTTGGCACTGGCGTCCAACCGAGACCGTTATGGATACGAGTTGGTCAGCGCCATTTCCGAGAAGTTTGAAATTGCCGAAGGAACAATTTATCCCTTATTGAGACGGTTAACGCAGGAGCAGTATTTCTCTACGTATCTGGTCGAATCGAGGGAGGGTCCCCCGCGCAAGTACTATCGGCTGACGGAGCAAGGGAAAACTTACGCTCAGGCACTGATACAGGAGTGGAGGCACTTTGAACGCAGTGTTGATCAGATTATCGAGGAGGGTGCGGCAAATGACCCCTCAACCATTTCTAGATGAGCTCACCAAGTTACTACGTAAGATGCCCGAGGACGCGCCGTCAAAGATTTTGTCCGTGACTACGACGAACACATTCGGACGGCCCGTGAGCATGGCGTGGAAGACGCAGAGGTGTTCAAACGGCTAGGCGATCCCAGGACCGTGGCGAAAGCCATTATCGCTGAATATTATCTCGGACCAGTTGGCACCACAAAACGGCCAAGATCAGCTCTGCGAGCCATCCTCGCTAGCATTAGCTTGGGATTTGTGAACGGATTGATCGTTCTTCCTCCAGTAGTGGTGGGATTGGTGGTCTTCGCTGTCCTCGAACTCATTGCTGCGGTCTTGGTGGTAACTCCGGTGGGCGCGGTGTACGGTGCGACTCAAGGTTACGGCGTCACGATAATTGGGGGTTCTCTCTTGGTGACGGGCGTTGGCCTGTTCCTGTTTGTCGGTACGTCGTGGTTGTTGAAACGCATCATCTCGACGTGGTTCGTTCGGTATCTGCGATTCAACATTCGCTTGGCCAAGGGAGGATTCTCACAGTGAAACATTCAGTGCTCGGATTGGCCTCGGGCCTAGTCATCATAGGGGCCATCATTGTTGGCGTTGGTGCACTCACTGGAAACCTATGGAAGACACCGACGCAGCTGGTTCCGGTCTCAGGTCAGATCGCGATACGGCATCGTATCCGGACAACGGACTTGGTGGTATTTGATGCAAATATCACGGTGACTGGAACAAGCGGACATATTCTCTCGTATTCCGGGAAGCTTCCAGTGCTTCATCAGAAAACAGCGTCCAGTGCTCGTCGGGTAATGGACTCCGAATGGACCGTTGAAGTCAGAGGGGACACCGTGCTGATGCGACTGAAGAAGATGCCATCACAAAGACGGGGACTGGCGATTTCTTGGCAATCGCCGCGTCTGACTATAACCCTACCACGTGATGTGGCTGTTAAGGTGACTACGACCAACGGTACGGTCAGATTGCAAGGGGTGGATGCAGCCAGTGTGGTCAATACCACGAATAGTGCCGTTATAGCATCCGCCGTGGACGGGCCGGTTCAAGCGAACACGTCCAGCGGCAGCGTATTCCTGGACAACGTAACGGGTCCCGTTATCGTCCGTAACCAAAATGGTGGTATCACATTATCTAACATTCGTGGTTCCGTTGATGCGCGCACCTCCACCAGCCCCGTGACCTTGACTAACCTTTTCGGACCGGTAGATGTCGTCGATATGGACGGGGCAATAACAGGTTCATCTGCGATTGACGGCGGATGGTCTCTAAAGACGTCCAACGCGCCAATCAGATTAACCGTTCCAGGAGCCAGCAACGCATTTGTGACGGCACTAACAAGCCAAGGGTCGATCGTCGCACTGTTGCACTCCCTCAATTCAGGGTACTCGACGATGGCGGTTCTCAACCTCCTTTTGTTCGCCACGGTCGCATCCACCATGTACATCAAATCCGGTAGTCTCTGGATGCCGATCGCCTATCACGTGTCGTGGGATTACTTTGAGGGCAATGTTTTCGGTTATCCCAATAGTGGTCACAACCTTCAGAGTCTGTATGCAATCCGGCAAGTGGTTCTCAATGCTATTACAGGCGGGCGGTTTGGACCGGAAAGCGGTCTCTTGGTGACCTTCCTGCTGTTGCTGGCACTCGGATGGATCACTTTTTTGTATAAGCCACGCAAAGAAGAACCCGTCGCGCATGATGTCAGATATCCACACGCGTCCTAAGTCCAGATGACAGGAACCAAGACACCAGAGGAATCCTCAGGATCCCACTGGTGTTGAAGTTCGTATTCACGAAATTGTCTCTCGCTTCTCAGTATAAATGCTTGAAATTGGAGTGTTCCGGTTTTGTTGGGAGCATCTATATACTCTTTTTATGGCAAGGGTGTCCCTAGATACCGTGTTAGCACCCGCCGTCATTCATCGCATATCGCGCGGGTACACCGAAGACAGGTGAAATCGATTAGTCAAGTCGATCAGCCTCAAGGACGAAAAGACTGCGCCGATGTATTCCCCGGTCCTCCAAGCATGAGGATTAGGTTGCTCAGCGGGACCTACGAGGGCGTTAATACCGTATTATCCGCTTCCGATGTACATTATTGCGCTGTCTCAAAATAACGCCAACCGTTCCCGCGTAGGTTTGGCCGAGTGCTCGGCCGCTCTATCAACGTGTCGTATGGAGGTTCGATAGCAGAATCATCTATTGATGGGCCCTCTCATAGCGCGGTATCTAACTATAAAGTACAATCGTTTGCAAATGCATGAAGGGAATGAGGTTCTGTGGACAATACCGTGACGGTGACGCTAAGAGATGTCACCGAGAGAGACTTAACAGTCTTCTTTCAACCCCAGCAGGATCCCGTGGCCAAACAGATGGCGGCGTTCACCGCCGAGGATTCCAGCAATTGGGCTGCCTTTCAGGTCCACTGGTCGCGAATTCTGACCGATGAGGGCATTATGACGAAGGCTATCTTGCTGGGCCAGGAGGTCGTGGGTCACGTAGGGACGTTCGAGCTGTTTGGCGAGCGGGAGGTCACATATTGAATTGCACGCGAACATTGGAACAAAGGCATTGCCACGGCCGCCCTGGCACAACTTCTGCGGCGGATACCGACCCGCCCGCTGCATGCGCGGGCCGCCAAAGACAACATCGCATCGCGGAGGGTGTTAGAAAAGTGCGGGTTTGTCATTACCGGCGAGAACCACGGGTTCGCGAATGCCCGCCAGGCGGAGACAGACGAATTTATTTTTACCTTAGTGTAAAGTCGTGATCTTTTTCATACAGCCCTCCGGGTTCAGTACTTGGGGCGATAGCGCAGTAGCGTCTGCGCTTCCATGGTTCGTAGGGTCCGTCGCCGGCGGCTTCCAAACAGCGGCAGGGTCGATACGATCTGCACAGTCCGACCTTGGTCGGTTGTGCTGAGAACGGACGATTGAGCCAAGACACGAGGAAATCTAGCCACACATTACTCATGGTCCAAATATTTTGGCCGAATAGTCGGCGTCTCTTGCACATGTCCGATGGGTTCGTGATGGCGATTACAAAATATGGGTATTCGTATTCCGTGATTGATCCAACTTTTTGGTTGACATCAAACAACCCGTTATAAAATCGTAGTCTATGATTGATGTCCTGTTCGCCGCACGCTATAGTAAATTCGTAGGCCATGATTGATCGACGCGAGAAATACCCTTGAGGGGAGCACCATTGCAATCCATTCCGAATCTCTTGAAACGTTGATGGCTGAACAACCCGGCTCAGGAGAGCCTGTGTCAATCACGGAATACGAATACCGGAAATCTTCCGTCCATTGCCTCCTCAGGGTAAACGGGGTCTGTGTATCATTGGAACCAATAACCGGAATAAGAGGCGATTCCCCTGGAAACGCAGAGCGGAGTCATCCGAAACGTAGCCGACACCATGGTTAGAAGTTCGTGTGCCTCATTGTCCCCATGTCTCCACTCACGCGTGGGCTTTAGTCATAGGGACGATTATCGACACATAGAGTTTTGTGCTGGCCGACAAATAGGCCGCGTCAGCTGGCAACCGTGCCGAGATTGTCACAGATTTCGCGCTACCGGGCGGTGTGATCAAGAGAGTCCGATAAATACTTGCTGGGCGGCCGTTTGGGCCCGGCATATCGCTTCCTACAAGCGCTGCAGCTGCCGACTGACCGTGTCGGAGCACGACGGTAGGCGTGCCTTTGCCGACCGGCCCAAACATGGTACTCTGCACATGCGCGGCCGGGTTGGAGCGCGATCCATTCGCCTTGACGCCAATGATGACGGGCCATCCGTGCAGGGCGCAGGGAGAAGACCCATGGTTCGTAAACTTAATGTATCCCCCGTCCGTACCGCCCGCTTCACCGGTCTTGAACAACGTGATTGTTAGTGCCGTAGTCGAACACGCTTGCACCGGTTTAACGGGGATTTTGCGGGAAGCGGGGGAATTCTCATGTGAAGATGCCGTTTTACTGACCCGGCTGATAATGCCGAAATAAGCCGGATGACTATAGGCTAAACTAGCGCCAGCTAAGCCGACCATGCTAGCAACACCCACGATTCCTATGAGTATGGGTCGCATTCCCATGGATTCCCCTTCCGTTTTTCATAATATGCACCACTAGCTATAACGATCACGATGGCTTAGAGGTTACGACAAATAAAGCCCAAAGAGCAGTTCCTTTTGGGCTATTACGCGATGAGGAGCGAGAGTTGTGCGCATCGTGACTGCACGATGCCCGGCCGAGTTCTGCTGCGCGGCTTGGCCAAAATCCAAGCGGGATAAGCCCCCCACCGTGACCCACAATCTTTTGAAGCAAGTAACCCTCGCTTACTAAGAGCGAGGGTTACTCAATTCTCGTAGGGGGCCGTTAGTTAGGGTTTGATGAGATGTAGAAGCAGTAGTCAGCTACGACAACGCTTGGATGACCTAAGTCAAGGTCGACGTCTGCACTGTATCCACATACGGTCTGTTCTCCATATTGCCACATATTAGTGTTGACGCCATTGTCAACACCACAACCAGAGCATGTATCCCCATCCCACGTTGGAGGGTTTTCGGTATCTCCGCAAGGCTCTGGCTCCGAAGACCAAATTCCATAACACGGGTACGTCGCATCGAGGAGTGTGGAACAGTTAGGGTAAGGCGCACAGGGATCACAATAGAGAGAGGGTAGCAACGGATAGGTTCCCGTGTCAGCAAAGTTGTATGACGCGACTCCGTTCGACCAGCCATTCCAATAATCAACACTAAGCGATGTCGAGTATTCCTGATCCAACCAGCACCACAACTCGTTGTTAGTGGGTAATACCAGTGGTCCAACATCGACATAAACCGTATACAAAGCGTTGGTGAAGGTGTTGGCGTCCGCCGTTCCGTCTGCCTCTGTCCCACTGAGACGGGACTGCGTTGGCGAGGTAATAGGGCCCAAGTATGGGGCTCCCGATTCATACGCAGCAGCACATTCGTCGTTGGCGTTGGTGGAGCTACTGTTTACTGCCGTGTATGGACAGGGGCTGAAGTAGCGTAACCAGAATGCTGTTTTGCTGAATTCTCTCATAGCCGCGGACTCGACTTCCTGAATCGTTCCTGCTGTATCAAATCCTGCCATTATACTGCCTCCTTATATACTTCTCCTTGTATCCTAGAAAACCTCGACAACTGGAATAGGCATCTTAACGGACGCAACTATCTTGAGGTCGGGGGTGAGAACAGTTATCGCGGGTACTGTGGGGTCAACCGCTAGAACTTCTTGGCTGGGAAGAACAGAAACCCCACATACTGGGTGGGCTGTTCCGTTGTGGCCTTAACCTCCCCAGTCTTGATATCGTAGGCGGTGATACCATCGGCTTTCGTTCCTCCTAGTACGTAGACCGTGTTGGCATCTCCAGACAGGGCAGTTTTGCGCACCGGGCCCCCCAAATATCTCGATCGCTGATACGACACCACAGACGTTGTTGTGAAGCCACCGCCCGCCTGGGTCAGAACAACAACTCGACCCAACGAAGCCGACGACACGACGACGTTATCCCGCGAAGTCACGGTTAAGGTCGATGGCCCCGCTTTGGCCGTTGGTTTCCCTAATTCAGGGATGGGGTAGGCCGTAGCCTTTCCAGTGACCGTCGAATAAACGTATAGTGTTCGACCCTCACCCAAGCGCACGACATCACCAGATGCCAAAACTGCCGTTGGTTCGTTGTTAACGGGCCATGGACCGGGAACCACCACCGCTTTGCTGCAAGTACCCGACCCAATCGGGTAGATCGACAATTGCACATCGGGCCACGACTTTCCGTCCCCCTTGCGCCTCTTGAGCGACGCGGGCTCTGTCATGGTCCACAGATAGACATTGGTTGTATCTGCCGTCAGATTGACCCGCGCTAGCGATGGAGCATCGTGAAGGTCAAATGGCCCAGTGAATTGCAATGTGTCTCGATGAAAGTACAGAAGTTCGTGATGAGTCACTAACGTGAAGCTCGTCATTGACCGGGGTTCCGGTCCATAAGACGTTCCGTGTTTGAAAAAAGGCTTCAGGTTCGTTTTCTCCATCACAGAAAGCACGACGACAAGCGTCTTTGAGTCTTGGGTAAAGGTCGGCGTCGCTAGCACCTGTGTTTCGGGTGGTAGTGTTGGCAACGGAAAGTAGTAACTGCTAAGGCCAGTATCACCTTGTACCGCTGTGAAATGAACGCCGACCGACATTTCGCGTGGTGCACCGTGTAGTGTCACGAACGTCAGTGTCTGTCCGTCGGGAGATAGCAGCGGTACACCTGCCAGCTCGGTCGATAACGTCGTCAAAGTCAACTTGCCGGTCTTTTCAGAGATCATGCCTGCTTGGAGTACACGACCGGTTATCCCGGTGTTCCCATTGGCAAGTCCATAGAGGAAGAACCGGCTCGGCTTCCCGGATGAACCCATCGTATTTTTGGCTGTAACACTGGTCATACTGAGATCCTCCTTATATCGAAGTCCCTCTTACGAGGGCCACTTTCAGCGTAGCGCCTGAAACCGACACTTAGCCGACAGTAACCCGGCACTTTTCCGACACTTTTTGAACGCCGGAAATGTAGACAGCACAACGGATTGCAGCCCAAATGTCCGCAAGATCCCGCTATGATCCTCACGACTTGAAACAAAACGTAGGGAGGCAGATTGTCACGAGGCGGAGGGGGACTGGGCCGCCGACACGCGCAGACAATACCCAACGGAGCGATAGGTCACGACCCATTGGGGACGGTGCGGATGGGGTTCGACAGCCTGACGAATGCGGTGAATATGCCGCCCCAGGGCATCGGGCACATGGGGTTCCCCTGGGCAGCCAACCGCCAATAATTGATCATTGGCGATGACGGTATTGGGATGACGCGCGAGATAGGCCAAAATGGCCCACGTGCGAGCGGGAAGGGGGATAAAGCGGCGACCGCGCCAGACCCCATGCAGTGCAAAATCGATGCGAATGTGAGCAGATAACACCAAAATCTCAGCCATCGTCGCCTCCGTACAGGGATACTCGCTGGATGGGACAGGCGCGGAAGCCGAGAGAAGAATACGCCGTCTGATTGACGGGCAGTCAGGCTATCTGGTCCCGACGCGTCAGGACGGAAGACCCTATGACTTTGCGACCCCGGCTTCCGCGCGGGTGTGCCCTGTGAAATGTTGGTAATGATAGAACGCTGATGGGGACGGACAAGTTACACAGCAAGGTGAGAGTCTGACCAAAGCCGAAAAACACGAAATGCGGCCAGGGAATAACACCTCGTTTGCCGAGGGATCAACACGGTCGAGTGCTTTACCACACCGTCGACGATATCGCTATTTCAACAGAACGTTGGTGGATGACCAACCGGCTCAGGAGAGCATGTTTCAATCACGGAATACGAATACCCCAAAATATTTCTCCTGAGAGATCGGTTATCAGAATTCCTCCGTATATGCAGTGAAATTAATCACTAAGGAGGAAGTCATCATGAAACGAACTACGAAATTATTGAGTGCTCTAGCTTTAAGTGTTGTGAGTGTTGGGGCGAGCGCGTCACTGACGTTTGCAGCCACTACTCCTGCTGGGGTGGCGGCTGTGACGACACCGGGTGTACAATTGCGAGTGGCCCTAAACCAATTACTGGGAGAGCATGCGGTCATATTGGAAACGCGGATGCAAGCGCTATACAGTGGAAACACGGCTCAATACAACGAACTGACCACTGAGATGAATCAAAATACCGCAGCTCTGACCAAGGCAATTACTGGCATTTATGGCAGTGCGGCCGGACAAAAATTCGAGTCGCTGTGGAACGAGCATATGTACTTCTTTGACTACGTGAACGATGTAAAGGGAGAGCAAACCGCCCAGACAACACTGACCAACTATAAAAATCAGTTCGCGACTTTTATGAATCAAACTGACCCTGATCTGTCGGCATCGACTTTGTCGACTGTCTTACAAGACCACATCAATCAGATTACGACCTCATTTAACGACTATGCTGCTGGCAATGACTCGTCTTCTGTGTCGGAACTGGAAACAGACTATAATTTGATGTTTACCGCCGCTGGATACTTAGCGAACGGCATCGTTCAACAATCGCCGTCCAAGTTTGACAATGGTTCGACCACGACAGCCGCGGTCAATCTACAATCCTCATTGGACCAGTTGCTGGGCGAACATGCCATGATTCTTGAGCTGGCCATGCAAGCGCTTTATAGTGGTAATCAATCGCAATACAACGCCTATATGAGCGCTATGACGGCCAATACCACTGCATTGACCCAAGCCATCACCAGTGTATATGGCACGGCTGCAGGACAGAAGTTTGAAAGCTTATGGAATGAGCACAAATACTTTTTCACCTATGTCAATGATGTGAAGGCCGGTAATACGGCGGGTGCGGCAGCGGCACAAACTGAACTCACCAATTATAAAAATGAGTTTGCCGAGTTTATGGCTTCCGCTAATCCGAATTTCAGTGAAAGTACGTTATCCACAGTTCTCCAAGAGCACATTGATCAAATTACCACGGCATTTCAGGATTATGTGGCGGGAAACTATCAGGGCTCTGAGCAAGAGTTGGCCACCGATTATAGCTTGATGTACACCGCAGGAGCGTATCTCTCTAAAGGCATTGTGGCTCAATTTCCCTCGAAGTTCAATAACACCTCGACTAACACGCCAGCGGGCAATTTGCGCATTAGCTTGGATCAGTTGCTCGGGCAACATGCGCTTATTTTAGAGTTGCGGATGCAAGCTTTGTATTCGGGTAACACCAATTTGTACAACGCGTATACGGCGATTATGAATCAAAACACCGCTTCACTGACTCAGGCCATTACCAGTCTCTATGGGACGGCTGGGGGGCAGAAGTTTGAAAGCTTGTGGGATGAACACATGTACTTCTTCACTTATGTGCAAGATATGATGGCCGCGAATAGCGCACAAGCCACACTCACCAAGTACAAAAATGAGTTTGCCCAGTTTATGGCTTCGGCCAATCCCGATTTAAGCGAGGCGACACTCTCCTCGGTGCTTCAAGAGCACATTAATCAAATTACTACGGCGTTTAATGACTATACAGCTGGGAACTACACAGCCGCAGATTCGGAAATGGTCGACGCGTACAACTTGATGTACACGGCAGGAGACTATCTAGCCACGGGCATCGAGAAACAGATGCCGTCGAAATTCAATAACACCTCTCCTAATACCCCGTCGGGTAATTTGGTCAGTACACTCGATCAGTTGCTAGGTATTCACGCGTTCATACTCGAACTCCGTATGCAGGCGCAATATAGCGGAAATACACAAGCTACCAATGCGTTGGCTACCGTGATGAATCAAAACACGCAAGAGTTAACTCAGGCTATAGGAAGTGTGTATGGCTCCGCTGCCGCTGCAGAGTTTGAGAAGCTGTGGAATGACCACATGTACTTTTTCACCTACGTAAACGATGTCAAATCGGGTGACACAGCGGGGGCACAACAAGCACAAGCAACGCTCACCACTGACAAGAACCAATTCGCTGCGTTTATGGCTAAGGCCAATCCCAATTTGAGTGAGTCAACCCTCTCTACCGTATTACAGGATCACATTAATCAAATCACCACTGCCTTTCTGGATTCCACTAAAGGCAACTATAGTGCAGCAGATCCAGAGCTTTTGGCAGACTATAACCTGATGTATACGGCAGGGCAGTATTTGGCCGAGGGAATCGTAGACCAATTCCCGTCGAAGTTTAGTGCCACATCTGAGACGTCCACCACGACAACGCCAAAGAGCCAATCTTCATCTTCGTCTGGCAGCAATTCGACCAGCATGATGAAGGGTGCCACTTCACCGGTCACTGCACTGCCACTCCTTCCGATAATGGCTGGAGGAGCTGCATTGGCCATTGCAGGAGCCTACGTGTTGATGCCTCGTCGGCAATAAGTGAAGGGCCATCGGACAAACACCAAAGGGACCCGTAGGGGGCCCTTTGGTGTTTTCATGTTGATAGCCGACAAATGGCAATGGTCATGTTGATGGCGGGACTAGGACGCGAAGATATACGCCGACTTGTTAAGAGAACTTATGGTCTTTGGCTACTAGAACGACGCAATCCAATCCTAACCGTGGGCGGCAGGCGTTACCGAGTGTTGAGCCTCATATAGGGAAATGTCCTCTTCGTACAGTAAGGTTTCGCCAATTTCGTCCAGCCCTAAAAGGAGTTTGCGTCGGCGTTCCTGATCGAGCGTGAATCCCCACGATATACCGTGGACAGTATTATGAATGATCTGGCTTTCTAAGTCGACGCGAAGTGTCAAGCCCACATCCCCATGAGACACATCAAATAGATGATTTACTTGGGACTCCGGCAGGACAATGGGAAGAATACCGGTTTGAAAGCAATTGTTGTAAAAAATGTCCGCGAAAGAGGGAGCAATGAGGACACGAAAGCCAAAATCTTGTAAGGCCCAGGGAGCATGTTCGCGGGAAGAACCACACCCGAAGTTTGCCGAACTTAATAGAATGCTCGCCTGGTTATAAGGGACGTTGTTGAGGAAAAAATCTTCCCGGGGATGTCCGTCCTCAAAAAAGCGCCAGTCATAGAACAAAAATTGGCCAAATCCGGTCCGCTCAATCCGCTTGAGAAATTGCTTGGGAATAATTTGATCGGTATCCACATTACTGCGCTTCAGTGGCGCGACGATCCCTTCGTGAACAGTAAATGGTGTCATGATATGACCTCCTGAGACAGTTGACGAACATCGGTGATATAGCCGGTAATGGCCGCAGCGGCTGCCATTTCGGGACTCATGAGATGCGTTCGACCGCCACGCCCCTGTCGTCCTTCGAAATTGCGGTTGGATGTAGAGGCGCAGCGTTCACCGGGAGACAAGATATCGTCATTCATTCCGAGACAAAGACTACATCCGGGTTCTCGCCATTCGAATCCCGCGGCTTGGAAAATGTGATCTAATCCTAGACTCTCTGCGGCGCGCTTTACTCGACCTGATCCGGGCACGGCCATGGCGCGTACCCCGGGAGCTACATGGCGGCCTTCGATGATTCTCGCGGCCTGTTGTAAATCTTCTAGGCGCCCATTGGTGCACGATCCAATAAATACGCGATTGATGGCGATTTGATTTATAGGGGTCTTGGGTTGAAGCGCCATATAGCGGAGCGCTTGTGTCATCATGTCGCGTTTGACGGGATCTGTCTCGTCGTTCGGGTCAGGGACCTCTGCGGTCACCGGAGCGCTCATCTCGGGGTTGGTTCCCCAGGTGACCATTGGGGCCAATGGCTCGAGGTCGACGTTCACCCGCGTATCAAATTCTGCCCCTTCATCGCTGACCAGAGTGAGCCATTCGGCGGCTTGTCGGTCAAATTCCACACCCTTGGGGGTATATTCACATTGGCGTAAGTATTCGATGGTGGTATAATCCGGCGCAATCATTCCGGCGCGAGCGCCGGCCTCGATAGACATATTGCAGAGCGTCATCCGCTCTTCCATGCTGAGTGCGTCAATGGCCTCGCCGCAATATTCAATGACATAGCCGGTAGCTCCAGCAATGCCGATCATGTGGATGAGCAATAAAATCATGTCCTTAGCGGTGGTCCCGTCGGGCCGTTTTCCGTGGAATTGCACCTGCATGGTCTTCGGCTTCTTTTGCCAGAGCGTTTGCGTGGCTAAGACGTGTTCTACTTCGCTGGTTCCGATGCCAAAGGCTAAACACCCAAAGGCGCCGTGGGTCGCCGTATGACTATCGCCGCATACAATGGTCATGCCGGGTTGCGTATAGCCGAGCTCCGGGCCGATAATGTGCACAATGCCTTGGTCGGGATGGTGCAAGTCCAATAGCGGGATATCAAATTCTCGGCAATTAATTGCTAACTGCTCAATTTGTCTGCGCGCAATGGCATCTTGAATAGGCCAAGCGCGATCGCTCGTGGGCACATTGTGGTCCATGACGGCAATCCCAAGATCAGGGCGCCGAACCCGTCGATGGGAGGCGCGTAATCCCTCGAAAGCTTGAGGAGAGGTGACTTCATGAACATAATGACGGTCGATGTAGAGGAGGGCGGTATCGGGCTCATTGCCCGATCGGACGATATGGCGCTGCCATATCTTTTCAAAGAGGGTTTGACTTGGCATGTCCCACGATCCTTTCGCGCCAATTTTTTGTCCCCCATTGTAGTCTCGCGGGGAAAAAAAGGCTAGGCGTTGAGACAAAAAATTTTTTCTCTTTCCAGATTTACCGGAGTACTCGTATAATGGTCGGCAATATTTGAACTAGGAGGTTGGTCATGGAAAAAAGTGCATCAGACCCGACTCGGGCACGTAGTCGGGTGACCATTGAGGGGCCGGAGCGGGCTCCGCACAGAAGCATGTACCGGGCGATGGGGCTGACAGATGAGGACTTTCAAAAACCCTTTATTGGAGTGGCGAACTTGGCCACGGAGGTGACCCCCTGCAACTTTCATTTGGACCAAGTGGTGGGGGAAGTGAAAAAAGGCATTAGAGCGGCTGGGGGAACCCCGATTGAATTTCCCACGATCACGGTAAGCGATGCCATTGCCATGGGACACCAAGGGATGAAGGGCTCTTTAATTAGTCGTGAGATCATTGCTGACTCGATCGAAATTGTGGCGTTTTCCGAAGGATTTGATGCATTAGCGGCCGTGGGCGGCTGTGATAAGAATTTGCCGGGGATTCTTATGGCGGCGGCGCGCCTGAACATTCCGACCGTGATTCTCTATGGCGGTACCATGATGCCGGGACGGTATCGCGGTGAATCGGTGAGCGTGGAAGATGTCTTCGAGGCCGTAGGAGCCCATGCCGCAGGTCGCATTGGGGATGCGGAATTGGACGCCATTGAGCGCGCAGCGTGTCCTGGCCCCGGTACGTGTGGCGGACTCTTCACGGCCAATACCATGGCGACTTTGGTGGAAACGCTGGGTATGGCTCGATTGGGCACATCGGCGGTGCCGGCGGTGCATCCTGAACGTGCTCAACGCGCCTATGAGTCTGGGGAACAGGTGCTGAGAACCTTGCACCTAGGGGTAAAACCGTTAGAGATTCTCACGCGAAAGGCCTTCGAAAATGCCATTCGGGTCACCGCCGCGTTGGGAGGATCGACCAATAGTGTGTTGCACCTAATGGCACTAGCTGGTGAAGCGGGAGTGCCGTTGACGTTGGAGGACTTTGATCAGATTTCGCGGGAGACCCCTCACATTGGCAACCTCAAGCCGGGCGGTGAATATCTCATGGCCGATTTGCATCGGGTCGGAGGGGTTCCACTCATTCTGAAGCGACTCTTTGAGGCCGGGCTCTTGCATGGGGATGCGATGACCGTGACCGGACGGACTCTGGGAGAGGAAATTGAGGAGTTTGTGATTGAGCCGCATGATGAGGCAGAGCGTATTGTCTTCCCCGTAGAAAAACCAATTCACGCGGACGGAGCCCTAGTTATTTTGCGAGGCAATTTAGCCTCGGATGGTGCAGTACTCAAAGTGACCGATGCGTCGGGAGTGGTGGATTTTGAGGGACCGGCACGCGTGTTTGATGGCGAAGAGGCTGCCTTTGAAGAAATTTCTCAAGGGAGCATTGTGAGTGGCGAGGTGGTCGTGATTCGCTATGAGGGGCCAAAGGGGGGGCCTGGAATGCGAGAAATGTTGTCGGTGACAGCCGCCATCATCGGTCAAGGTCATGTGCGCGATGTGGCCATGGTGACGGACGGCCGGTTTTCCGGCGCCACCCGTGGACCCATGGTGGGTCATGTTTCTCCCGAGGCATGGGTGGGAGGCCCTATCGCTCTCATTCATGATGGGGATATCATTCGCATTAATAGTCATACCCGAGAGATTTCCGTGGCGTTGTCCCCAGAGGAACTGGCCGTCCGACGGGCAGAGTGGATACGACCTGAGCGCCGCTATACCCGCGGAGCACTCGCTAAATATCAGCGGTTATTCTCCTCAGCTTCCATTGGCGCTCGGACCACCGTGGACGATGATTGAAAAATATTTTTCTCAGCAAGAAGGAATTTTTGATTGTTCCACGAATAACTATCTCCCAATAGCATTCACGAAGTGTACCTAGGGATCCGTTCCGACAAAGAACAGGACCGAGCGGTACAGGCCCAAAGTGGGTTACACCGTGGGGATAAAAGACCCGTGGCAAGTTCGCATCATACTTGCTGCGGGTTTTTCTATAGCTGTGCGAGGATGGGGAATGGCGGTTTTTAATGTTTCAGCGACTTAGGACGTGGTGAAAGCCTAAGACAGGAAGAATCGCTTCTCGCCCCGGAGCACCCGCTTTCGACGTTTTATACCGAGAGAGTGGCGGGTCATGCCGTTATCCATGATAGAGCCTCTGGGATAGCCATTGCGGATCCTAGAGGGAAAAAGGGTGGTAACACGTGCAAACGTCCCTTTCCTAACGGAGAGGGGCGTTTGTCTACCCTGTCGTCTGACTCAAAGAACTGATTGCTAAGGAGATGAACTGATGGCCTATCGAATTGTCGTACAAATGTCCTTGGTCAAAGGCGCCGAAGCGCGGCTGTTTGCGCTGATGGGACAGCGCCATGTGGACGTGGAGGCGGCGTCATTTCAAAAGCATCGAGCACAGAATCAAATTCACGCGACATTAGACCTCAACTTGGACGAGGCGCGAGTCCGTCGGTTAATGCGCCAGTTGTCGCGGCATCGGGATATTCAATGGCTCGCCATGGAAACGGACGAGGAGAGACAGGGAATGTCAGGGCAAAGTTTAATTCACCCTACGACCCGCCGCATGCGCTTATCTACCACGAAGGGAGCCTATCTATGAACACGAGAATCTATTATGACAACGATGCCGACCTGTCCTTGCTACAAAAACGCGTGGTGGCGGTCATCGGATATGGGAGCCAAGGGCACGCGCACGCGCTCAATCTCCGAGATAGTGGAGTGCGGGTAGTGATTGGCATTCGTGAAGGTGCGTCACGGGAGAGAGCCCGCCGCGATGGATTGGCGGTCATGGATGTCGCTGAAGCCGTGCAAGCTGCAGACGTGATTCAAATTCTGGCACCTGATCATATACAGCCGGACCTGTACCGCACGGCTATCGCACCGCATTTACATCAGGGGCAGGCTCTCGCCTTTGCTCACGGATTTGCGATTCATTTTGGTGAAATTGTGCCGCCCCCGGATATCGATGTCTTTATGGTGGCCCCTAAAGCGCCTGGGCATTTGGTCAGACGGCTCTATCGGGAAGGACAAGGGACGCCCTGCCTCTTTGCAGTCCATCAGGATACCTCGGGAAGGGCGCGCGACTTGGCATTAGCCTATGCCTGTGGCATTGGCGGAACGCGAGCTGGAGTTATCGAAACGACGTTTCGGGAGGAGACCGAGACCGACTTGTTTGGGGAACAGACCGTATTGTGCGGCGGCGTCAGTGCTCTGATGCAGGCGGGCTTCGAAACGTTGGTCAATGCGGGATATCAGCCAGAAATTGCGTATTTTGAGACCTTGCATGAGATGAAATTGATTGTCGATTTGATTTATGAAGGCGGGATGGGCGCGATGTGGTATTCCGTCTCTGATACGGCGGAGTATGGGGGATTGACGGTTGGACCGTCTATTGTGACCGATGCGACCCGAAAGACCATGCAAGACGTATTGCAGCGAATTCAAAAGGGAACGTTCGCCCAGGAATGGATGGCAGAAAATCGCCAAGGCCGAGAGGCGTTGACAGCGATGAGAGAAAAGGTTCGGACTCACCCTATTGAAAGTGTCGGAAAGGATTTGCGGGCGATGATGTCGTGGCTGCGGCCGTCGGTGGAAGACGAGGTGTCTGAGGAGGTGCGTTAAGTGAAAAACGCTCGAGTGCTTATCTTTGATACTACCTTACGCGATGGGGAGCAATCTCCTGGAGTGGCGCTGACCGTGAAAGAGAAGGTCGCGATTGCGCATCAGTTGGCGCGATTGGGTGTGGATGTCATTGAAGCCGGGTTTCCCATTTCTTCGATGAGCGATTTTGAGGCCGTAAAGACGATTTCGAGCGAGGTTGAAGAGACCACAATTGCGGCTCTCAGCCGATGTGAGAACGGCGATCTCGATGCAGCTATGAGGGCGCTGGAGCCTGCGCAGAATGCACGCATTCACGTCTTCATTGCCACCTCTCCGGTGCATATGCAGATCAAATTGCGGTTGGGACCGGAAGCGGTTCTGCATCGCGTGGAAGAATCGGTGAGCACTGCCTGTGGCGCGTATTCCGATGTCGAATTTTCGGCCGAAGATGCGACGCGATCGGACCCACAATTCTTGTGGGAGGTGGTGAGGACTGCGGTTTCCGCCGGGGCTCGTACCATCAATCTTCCGGATACCGTCGGCTATGCCATGAGCGAGGAGTATGCTGCACTGATCGCCACCATGCGTCGGCGAATTCCTCCCGAGGTGGTGCTATCGGTTCACTGTCACGACGATCTAGGATTGGCGGTGGCCAACTCTCTTGCGGGGGTGAGGGCAGGAGCTCGACAGGTGGAGGTCGCCGTGAATGGCATTGGAGAGCGCGCTGGGAATGCCGCACTCGAGGAGATTGCGGTCGCCTTGCGGGCCCGCGCAGATCACTGGGGGCTATATCATGGATTAAACTTGAGCGAAATCTATCACACTAGCCAACTGGTGAGTGAACTGACCGGTATGAGTATTCAGGCGAACAAGGCGATTGTAGGGCATAATGCCTTCCGCCATGAGTCCGGCATCCATCAAGATGGTATGCTCAAGGATCCCCGTACGTATGAATTTCTCGATGCGGCATCGCTGGGGCAAGGGAGCCATTTAGTGTTGGGGAAACACTCGGGTCGTCACGCGCTGCGTGAACGTTTGGAGAATCTGGGGATTTCCTATACGGCCGACGACCTCAAAACCATCCAGAGTCACATTAAACGGATGGCGGAAGGGAAGCGAGCGATTGATGACCGCGAATTGGTGGGGATTTGGGACCAAGTGATTATCCACCGTCAGGAGACCTCCCATGGCGCATAAAATGGCCTTATTGCCGGGTGACGGTATCGGCCCTGAAGTGACAGTCGCTGCCATGCAGGTCTTGGAGGCACTTCGTGAGGTCTATGGACTGGATGTTAAGGTGGAAGAAGGACTCATTGGCGGTGCCGCCATTGACGCTCGGGGAGAATCTTTTCCTGCAGGAACCGAGGTGTTAGTTCGTCAGGCTGACGCCGTGCTGTTAGGTGCAGTGGGCGGTCCTCAATGGGACGGAGCGAAGGACACTCCCGAGCGGGGGCTGCTGACTCTTCGCCAATCACTGGGCCTTTTCGCTAATATTCGCCCCTTTGAAGTGTTTGAGGGGCTCGAATCGCAATCGCCGTTAAAACATCCACCTCGTGGAGGCGTAATTGTTCGTGAATTGTTAGGAGGATTGTATTACGGTGAGCCCAGAGGACGCAGTGAGGGAGGCGACGTCGAAGCATTCGACACCGCCCGCTATCGCACCTCCGCGATAGAAAGGCTTGCCCGTATTGGGTTTCACATGGCCCAGTCTGCCCATGTAGCGTTGGTCTCTGTGGACAAGGCGAATGTGCTGGAAACATCTAGGCTGTGGCGAGAAACGGTGAAGAACTTGCACCAGCGGGAATTTAGTGACGTTGTCTTGATTCACCGTTACGTCGATGCGGCGGCGATGGAATTAGTCCGTTGTCCAGAACTGTATGAAGTGGTTGTTACGGAAAATCTCTTCGGAGATATTTTGAGTGACCTCACGGGGGGCATCGTGGGCAGTCTCGGAGTATTGGGGTCGGCGACTCTTGGGGAGTGGCCTGACGGTAAGGGACTCTACGAACCGATTCATGGATCAGCCCCCGACATTGCGGGCCAGGGGATAGCCAATCCTGTGGGAGCCATTTGGTCTTTGAGTTTGATGCTACAGTGGAGCTTGGGGGAGCCGCAAGTGGGGCGTGCGGTGCAAGACGCGGTGCGAAATACGATAAGGCGGGGGATGCGTACTCCCGATTTGGGAGGTACGCATGCGACCGCGGACGTGACTCGAGCAATTATCGATTACCTCTATCATGGTGAGCAACCGAGTAAGTGAACACCAATACCAATAAGGAGGGCCGTTCCATGACGGGAGCCGAGCGTGTTTGGCAGGAATTACGCACTTTAGGTGTGACTACGGTATTTGGAGTACCGGGCGGGGCGATCCTCCCTTTGGTGGATGCCATGACAGCCTATCCCGATTTGCCATTTATTGTGACACGGCATGAATCGGCCGCCATCCATGCCGCCGATGGTTATGCTAGGGTCAGTGGGAAACCGGGGATCGCCCTAGTGACCTCCGGTCCAGGGGGGACGAATGCGATGACCGGCATGATGACCGCGATGACGGATTCTGTTCCGCTGGTGGTTCTTGTGGGTCAGGTGCCCACCGCATTGATCGGCAGCGATGCGTTTCAAGAGGCGGACCTCTTTACGATGTCACTCTCGATTGTCAAACATAGTTGGAAGGTGGAACACGCGGACGAGGTGGGATCAGTGGTTCGCGAGGCCTATGCCTTAGCCCAATCGGGGCGACCAGGCCCCGTGATGGTGGAGTTGCCGAAAGATGTGCAACTTAGCGAAGTGAGTGTGGATGTCCCGCATGCAGTGGAGTTCGCGCGTAGCGCCGGCCATGTTCCTCGGGCACTAACCTGGGCGCGGGCGAAGTCCTATCTAAAACGTGCCGAGCGGCCGCTCTTTTATATCGGTGGCGGCATCGTGGCAAGTGATACGTCCTCGTATATTACGCAGTGGGCAAAGCGGTACCATGCTCCGGTGACAACTACGCTGTTAGGCATCGGGGCATTTCCGGGGTCTCATCCATTGAATCTCGGTATGTTAGGGATGCATGGCACCTGGACCGCCAATCACGCCATGCAGGACGCCGACTTAATCGTGGCTCTAGGG
Source organism: Sulfobacillus sp. TH-112 (assembly GCF_057473405.1). Lineage (NCBI taxonomy): Bacteria > Bacillati > Bacillota > Clostridia > Eubacteriales > Clostridiales Family XVII. Incertae Sedis > Sulfobacillus > Sulfobacillus sp. TH-112. Next base: position 3,260 of record NZ_JBYCKN010000133.1, on the reverse strand, counting down.
GTGCGGTTTGATGATCGGGTGACGGGACGTGTCGAGACCTTTGCTCCTCGAGCAAAAATTATTCATGTCGAAATTGATCCCGCTGAGCACCGGAAAATTGTGGTGCCAGATATCACCATTCGCGGAGATTTACGCGAGATTCTACCACATTTGGACCAGATAATTCCTGAGGCAGAGCATCGCGACTGGATTGTGAAGCTGAGCCGCTTAAAAGAGCAGCATCCTCTTCATGTAAAAAGTAGTGAGAGCGGCCAATTGGCGAGCGGTACTGTGTTGACAATGTTATCCGAGCACTTAATGGATAACGACGTGGTCGTCACCGACGTGGGTCAGCACCAGATGTGGGCGGCTTTGTGGCTCAAGCGCGAGCGGCCGAGACGTTTTGTCACCTCGGGGGGAGCGGGAACGATGGGTTATGGACTTCCTGCCGCCGTGGGTGCAGAAGCAGCGATTCGCGGTCAAGGTCGGGTGTTTCTCATTGCCGGTGATGGTAGCTTCCAAATGAATTTGCAAGAATTGGCCACGGTTGCTCAATTTAATATTCCGATTATCATCATGGTGATGAATAACGGGGGCCACGGCATGGTGCGGCAATGGCAAGATTTGTTTCACGGCGCCCGACGTCATGGGGTCGCACTGAGTAATCCTGATTTTGTGGACTTAGCCCGGGTGTTTGGTATTCCCGGGATGTCGGTGAAAACGGAATCTGAATTCAGGGGCGCGATGCAATATCTGGTCCAAGCATCGGGACCGGTGATATTTGAAGTGCACATTGATAACAATGAGATGGTATTCCCGATGGTGCCCAGTGGCCATTCTTTAGATGATGTCATTGAGGGCTAAAGGGGTGGTATCACCCCCGATAGGGCCGATCACGGAGCGGAAACCAACGATGAATTCCGGTGAAGGAAGTGGGTTTATGGCGGGTCGTTCAATGTTTTTCAACGGAGCGATAGTTTCTGAAGAGCGTGTGCATATTTCTCCAGTGGACCACGGATTTCTCTATGGAGACGGGATTTTTGAGGGCATTCGTTGCTATAATGGTCGCATTTTTAAGCTCGAGCGCCATATGGAGCGGCTCTTTGAATCGGCTTCCACTTTGTTGTTGACCATTCCGTATTCACGTGAGGAAATGAGTGATGCGGTGGTGTCCACGGTACGGGCTAATCAACTCCAGGATGCCTATATTCGTGTCGTGGTATCGCGTGGTATCGGTGACTTGGGCCTGGATCCCGCGCATTGTGGCCGTGCCACGGTATTGATTATTGCGGATAAGATACAGCTTTTCCCCGAAGAACTCTATGTAGAGGGTATTCACATGGCTTCTTGCAGTATGCGCCGTCCTGCGGCAGATGTGCTAAATCCGCAGATTAAGTCGTTAAATTATCTCAATAGTGTGCTGGCCAAAATTGAAGCGGGGCAGCGTGGTGTCCAGGAAATGGTGATGCTTAACCAACTAGGACACGTGGTAGAAGGGACCGGCGACAATATCTTCATTGTGCGCAAGGGAACTCTGATGACTCCTCCGCTATCCGCGGGAATTCTCGCGGGTATTACCCGAGAAATCATTATAGGCCTGGTGCAGCAGCAAGGAAGGGCGGTGCAGGAAGAGAATTTTACCTTGCACGATCTGTATAACGCTGAGGAGTGCTTTTTAACCGGGACGGCCGCCGAAGTGATTGCGGTGATCAGCTGTGATGGTCGGGTCATTGGTGACGGAAGGCCAGGACCGATTGCCGAGGACTTGCGATACCGCTTCATGGAGTATGCGCGTACCGAAGGTACGGAAGTGCACGGAATCTCCGTGATATAGCCTAGCCAGAGTTTGGGGGACGGGATGAGATGCTATACGATTTCTTCGGCACGAGGGGTCGCGGACCGAGGGTATGGGTGGCGATGGGCCATCGATGGGGAGACTGAGCGTTGCCCGAGGGGCTAATCACCGATAACGATGAGGGAAGCACTTTACAGGTGACGGGAGGGGTGCTCCATACTTCCCCATCAATATTGAGCGGCAGTGGTGGGTGAGTTTCAATGTCTACCTCGCTGAGAGTCACGTAATGGGCATCACGCTCGGAGAACAGCTTTCCGAGGAGAAGCTTGATTCCAATGCGAAAAATTGATCGCAAAGAGGGATCGCCCAAACGGAAAACTTCTAATAGCCCGTCTTGTGCCGAGGAACTGGGGGTGGCAGCGATGCCTGCGGCAATGGTTCGGCCGTTCACGACCACTAATTGACGGGTAAGATAGCGGTCGGAGCCATTGGGCCACTTGAGAGCCACCTCAAACACGGGGGTTTTCTGTAGAGCGCGACGAAATTGCACGACCCACGCTAAATGGCCGAGACGGTCTTTGGTGCGGCGTTCCAGTAGTTCCACCAGCCGCTCACTAAATCCGATAGTGAGGCTATTCAAAAAGACTTTGGACTCTTGGCCATGCTGTGCAATTCCCACATCTAGTTGTGCCACCGGACCTGTGCTGAGAAGGCTACACAGGTCACTTGAGCGTGACGGAAGGCTTAAGCCGTGAGCAAACGTGTTGCCGGTGCCCAGAGGAATGATCCCTAATATGCCCTCCGTTTGCGCGAGAATATCAGCGGCGGCAGACAATGTGCCGTCGCCGCCGCCAATAATAAACCGTTTGATGCCTTGTGCGAGACCGGTACGAATCCGATCCCGCATGTCCTCTTCAGACTGCGTAAGCATGGCACTGTGTAGCGCTAATTGCGTTTGCAACGTGGCTCGATAGTGCTCAAACGCGGCAGTTCCTCGACGCGATGCAGGATTTATCAGCAACAGGGTCGGCATGTCTGGATGGACCGCTTTCATGTCATCGTCCCTTCGTCCGTGCGATACCTGATATCTTTTGTCCTAGCGGAGACTAGGGGCGATGCGCCGTGCCACGCCATCTTCTTCGGCGGCTCGAGATACGGCTTGAGCCATTTTCTTGGCTACGTCACGATTGAACACACTGGGGATAATATATTCCGCCGACAGCTCTTCAGGACGTACGGTAGCCGCCAATGCTTCAGCCGCCTTGAGCTTCATATGCAAGGTAATGCGGGTCGCTCGGCTGTCCAAAAGGCCCCGAAATAGTCCGGGGAAACAGAGGACGTTATTTATTTGATTGGGGTAGTCTGAACGTCCTGTGGCCAGCACTCGGACTTTGGACTGCACTAACTCCGGTTGAATTTCCGGGTCCGGATTGGCCATCACAAACAGTATCGGGTCGGTTGCCATCGCCTCTACGTCTTCAACCGT
>NZ_JBYCKN010000132.1:0-38670 GCF_057473405.1 Sulfobacillus sp. TH-112 | reverse complement strand
TTTATTAAAGCGCTTGGTCCAAAAGAATTGACAAGCTATGGGATGGCCGCCGGCTTAAGCCGCAAAAGCAATCTCTATCTCCCCCACTTTTGGCATGCCGATTTAGATTTCGTTGCTGACAAAGCCTCTTTACGCACCCGTATCCATAATGGCCACGTCACGGCAATAGTCACCATGAAATTCACTGCCACATTAGAGTCACTCAGTTCCCTTACGGAGTCCGCGCACCAATTAAGCGACATCAGCCGCCGCTCCTCGGCCATTATCGTCGCCTCGGTGCAGCATTTTCTAGGAGAAACTCAGTCCTTAGATGTCGACCCCTTAGGGGTCGGGCGCACCCTGTCGTGGTATACCCCGAATGCCTTTATGGCCTATCGCCATTGGCACCAAGTCTATCCACATATCACATTCGTCGTGCATGCCATCGTAAAAATCAACAAAATGGGGGACATTAGGTAACTAAGGGATCGAGAGGTGACACGTATGGGCTCCAGTTCACGGCTTCCACGTATTTCGGCGGGACAATTTGCCACCATGATTACCGCAGGATACTTAGGTCTCGGCATCTTCTATTTTCCGCGGCCATTAGTGAGCGCGGCCGGGCGCGCCGGCATTTATGGTCTTTGGATCGATGGGCTCATCGCCTTTGGGTTGATGCGTCTTTTGTTTCGCATGAGCCACCTCATTCCCAATGAAACGCTTGCCGGGTATGCATCGGCTCTCCTATCAAAACCCGTGGGCTATCTTCTCGGCGTATTCACCATCCTCTATCATCTGGCCATCGCCATTTCGGCCACGGTGCTGTTTAGCTTCGTGTTAGGCAATATCTTTTTGCCGTCCACCCCGCTATGGGCTATCGATGGGATACTGGTGCTGACAGGATGCTATATTGCCTTGAGTGGCCTCGCTGGCCTGGCGCGCACACTGCAAGCAAGTTATATCCCACTTCTAGTGATCACCTTTTTTTCCGCCATTCTGGCGTCGGTCGCGATCCGCCATCCTGTGCTGCTCGAGCCTGGACAAGATGTGGCGGTGTTATCGGTACTTGTTGGCGCTTATCACCAATTTCTCATCTTCATCGGCTTTGAAGTGTCGGTGACCCTCTATCCGTTTGTGCACAATTCCCAGCGCGCCCAAGCCGAACGCTATAGCTATTACGCCCTTGGGGGTATACTCGTGGCACTCACGGTGGTCTACGAAATTGTCATGGCCGTATTCGGACCAGAAGCCGTCAGTGAGCTACGGTGGCCTCTCGTCAGCACCTATCGCATCATTTCTCTCTCTGGATTCTATATTAGTAAGCTCGGAACGTTGCTGATTGTGCTTTGGACCATCATCATCGTGGCATTTGTGGCCGTGCGCCTATGGTGCCTCGCGCATGACCTAATGGCACTATTACGGGATGTGACTCCAGTGAGTTATCAGCTCTCTCTCGTTATCATGGCGCTGACCGCAATTAGCGGGGCATTAATTTTTCCGAATGCTAAAATTGCCGACATCTTTAACGTGCGCTTTGTCATCCCTCTCGGATTTCTCTATCTTGTCGGCACTCCCCTCGTGGTTCTCACCGTGGCCAATATCCGAAAGCATATGGTCCTTAACCTACGCACGCTCAGTGAAAAATCACCGGAATCCTAAAGAGGGCTGTTCTCTTTAGGAAACACCAATTCGATTCGCGTACCAGCATCTGATACCACGCGAATACTTCCTCCATGTGCCTCCATGATACGCCGCACGATGAGGAGCCCAAAGCCATTGCCGGAATCTTTGGTAGTCACCCGACTGACAAAGATTTGTCGGATAAGCTCTTGATCGATGCCAGGGCCATTGTCCTTCACTTCCACCAAAATTTCGGTCAGTGTTTCACGATAACTAATCTCAATCGTGCCACCGTGGTCTTGCATGGCCTCCACCGCATTTTTTATTAGATTGGTCATCACTTGCTGCAGCCGATCCCCGTCTCCCCACAGCATTTGGTCGCTCGGATAGCCTTTATTTAATCGTATTTTTTGCTCCGCTCCCACGATCCCACGTTCGGACGCGAACCAGGCGTGCTCCACTAAGGAATCTAAGGACACCCAATCGGGATGCACTATCAAGGGACGGGCAACGGCCAAAAAGTCGGTGGTCAGACGGCTCAGCCGATCAATTTCCTGCATCATTTCGTAGTAAAAATTTTGTGTTTCGATGCCGGCCTCTAACTGGGCCATTTCCACATATCCGCTTAAAGCCGCCAAAGGATTGCGAATTTCATGAACCAGCCTAGCCACTTCTTCCATGGGGATCGCGGCCCGATCGTCGGAAATCTCAGGACACCATGCTTCGACCACCACATAGATGCCGACTGACATATATCGTACTAAGTAGTCCCCCACATGTCGGGTGGTCACGCCGGACACTACTTCATCCCAATTGGGAAATCCTGCAATGTTGTCCCACGAATCGTCAACTTCAATGTCAAATGCCTTCTCGGCGGAAGGATTGACCCAAACCACCTCCCGGTCGCGCGCCATCAAAATCGCGGTTTCCAACTGTTCAGCGGCTATCGCTCCGCGAGCATCCCCTCCCCACGCCATATAGGCCACTAGAGCCCCTTCTACGTTAAATACCGGTACCAACTCAAGATTGACCACGCTTCGGGGACCAGATGCCAGTTGACGACGATAGGTATCCACATGGTCTTCCGCTTCCACTGCAATGTGTCGCATCAGTTGAATCCATGATGGATCGCCGCGGTGCACGACATCCCGCATGGAACGATTGACCCACACCCACTCGCCATCCATGATCAGCCCTAAAGGAATCGGCATACGGTCAAATACTTCACGACGCAACATAAAGTCATTAATGAGAGAAATATCTCGGTTGACCGGAAAAACAAAATGCGCATTGTCATTTTCAAAATCCATAGAGTCGCCACCTTGAACGGTTTGAAGTATGAATGGGGGCATCCTACTCTACTCGGCGATTCGACATTTAGCGACGAATCCCTGCTTGAGAGATGTTTTTCTCGCTATTTCACCTTTTCTCTTGCCGTGAGTGACGGTAAGATAGAGAGTAATCGAGGGCACGTGATTTTGTGTCTCTTTCCCTTGTTTATAGACTCCCGATCGGTCTAAGGCGTGGAACCACATTTCTCTGGAAAAAGGAGGACGCCACCGTGACCGATACACGCGAACGGCCTGGGGTTGGCATGGCCGACATCTTGGTGGGGGCATTTGTCTTGGCGCTCATTTCCCTGGTGATTGCGTGGGCGACACACGCGCATCCCTACCGGGCCGAGTCGGGACACATTGCCCTCACCTGGTGGCACCTCCCGCTGGATGCCGCCTACTCATGGTTGCGTATGGCGGCCGCCTATGTGCTATCTCTAATTTTTACTCTCATTTATGCTTATGTGGCGGCCTTTAATCAACGCGCAGAGAAAATTCTCTTGCCAGGACTCGACATTTTGCAGTCCATTCCAGTGCTATCATTCTTACCCGTGGTCCTCCTGGCTTTCATAGCCCTCTTCCCAGGGTCACGCGTGGGGGTAAATTTAGCGTCGATTGTCTTAATTTTTACCGGTCAAGTGTGGAACATGGTCTTTGCCGCCTATCATGGCTTCATTACTGTTCCACGCGATTTGCGCGAATCGGCACTCTCTCTAAACCTCTCACCATGGCAACGATTCCGAACCATGGAGCTTCCGTATGCCATGGTCGGTCTCGTCTGGAATTCCATGATGTCGTGGGCTGGCGGCTGGTTCTTCTTAATGGCCTGTGAAATGTTTTCTTTGGGCAACCATAACTATCAATTACAGGGATTAGGGTCATATCTTCAAACGGCGGCCAATCAAGGCCGTTGGGGAGCCGAACTAGCCGGGTTAGGTACCTTAGTTCTGGTCATCGTACTCATGGATCAGTTAATTTGGCGCCCGCTCTTGGCCTGGGCAGAGAAATTCAAAATGGAGATGGTCGAGGGTGCCGACCGCCCACGGTCCGCGGTCTTGATGGTTCTCCGTCGCTCCCTGCTCTTGGAGTGGATGAACGCTCGCGTGTTTTTACCCATGACCGAATGGAGCGACCGGTTCTTTTCTTATACCATGCCAAAAGTTCGGCAGGACAAAAATATTATTTCTTTCATGAGCTTTGTCCGCTGGATTGTCGTCGCATTAGTCGTCATCGTCATGTTCACCGCACTAGAAGGAGCCTTACACCTCATATCTCATCTCCATTGGTCAGAGGTGATGACCATCCTTTTGGCGACCCTCGCGACCCTCACCCGCGTAGTGGTCGCCTTGGCTGTCTCGGTCCTGTGGACGGTTCCGGTCGGTGTCTTTATTGGCCTCAACAGAAAATGGGCCGCACGCCTCACTCCGGTGTCGCAAATTGCCGCTTCCGTTCCTGCCACGGCCTTATTCCCGGGAATGGTAGCGATACTAATCCATATTCAAGGAGGAATCAATACCGCCTCCGTATTGCTGATGATTTTAGGGACGCAATGGTACATCCTATTTAATGTCATCGCCGGCGCATCGGCCATTCCCGAGGACTTGCGAGAGGCTACCCGCATGTTTCGCCTCTCCCGAGTGCAAACTTGGAGCACCCTTATTCTACCGGCTATTTCTCCATTTTTAATTACCGGTCTTATCACCGCCGCCGGCGGGGCGTGGAATGCCAGTATTGTCGCCGAGTACGTCAGTTTTCATAATCACATCTACACGGCGTTTGGCGTGGGAGCCATTATCGCCAAGAGTTCACAGGATAATGGATTTCCGGTCTTGCTGGTGGCCACAGGATTCCTGGCTTTAACGGTGGTCATCATTAATCGGTTGGTTTGGCGGCGGTTGTACAACAAAGCCGCCGAGCGTTATTCTCTATCATAAAGTCCGGTCGAAAAGAGGGCACAGCCTATGGCACTATCGACGTCCAATAAAATCCCACCGAAGAACGATAGTCTGGTGCGTCTTCTCGGCGTGACTAAGATGTATGCGCAACCTGACAATTATGACATACGCGTTCTGGACGACATTAGCCTTGACATCAAGCCCGGTGAATTTATCGCGCTTTTAGGCCCCAGTGGATCCGGAAAATCCACCCTCTTGCGCATCATAACGGGGCTTTCCGAACCCTCTTACGGCACGGTGCTCTATCGCGGCAATCCGATACACGGCCCCAATCCTCATGCCGCCATGGTGTTCCAAAGCTTTGCTCTCTATCCGTGGTTGACAGTGCAGCAAAATGTGGAACTTGGGCTAGTGGCGAAAGGGACACCCAAAGAATTGCGTCGCAAACGCGCCATCGACTTAATTGATCTCATCGGTCTCAATGGGTATGAAGATGCCTTCCCGAAAGAGCTTTCTGGCGGAATGCGTCAACGCGTGGGATTTGCACGCGCCTTGGCGGTCGATCCCGAGCTTTTATGCATGGATGAGCCGTTTTCTGCACTGGATTTTTTAACCGCGGAGAACCTGCGCTCAGAACTTCTCGATTTATGGCTCGAATCGCGCATTCCGACCCGAGCGATATTAATGGTCACGCATGGCATCGAAGAAGCCGTATTTATGGCCGATCGCATCATTATCTTGTCAAAGAACCCCGCTCGACTGGTGGCAGATTTGCCGAATTTGTTGCCCTTTCCTCGTAATCGTAAATCTCCGGAGTTTGTGCAACTGGTGGACCAAGTGTACAAAATCGTCACCGGATGGGACGATGCTGAGGAAGAGGACCCTGACATTGAGGATCTTACAGGGGTCGAACTGAGCGCGTCTACCGGTGAGCCCAGTTCCGAGCCGCGGCGCCTGAAGGCCATCCCCTATGGCCATCTTTCCATGCTTTCGGGATTACTGGAATTAGTGCAGGATCGCGGCGGCCACGACGATCTCTATCGATTGGGAGCAGAACTATTTTTAGAAGTGGACGACCTGTTACCGGTCACTGAAACGGCCGAGCTCTTTGACCTCGCCGAGGTCAGAGAGGGGGATCTCTTTATTACCCCGTTGGGGCAGTCTTTTGTTGAAAGCGACATTAATGACCGCAAGCGCATTATTCGCACCCAACTCCAAGATGTCCCCATCTTCCGCTTAATCCAACGCGTCCTCAACTCGAAAGCCAACCATTCCATGGTCAAGGAGTTTTTCCTCGATATTCTGGAGGAACACTTCTCGGTCGCCGAAGCCGAGCGCCAAATAACGACCGCCATTAACTGGGGACGTTTCGCCGATTTGTTCCACTATGATACGGACACCGAGCAACTCTACTTGGATGACGACCAAACCGACGAAGAAATTCGCCGACAATCCTCACAAGAAACGTAACCATTCGGGACATACTGAGCACGGAGGTGATCCCGCTTGGCTTTATTACGTTGGGATGGCACAGAAATGGATCGAATGCGCGACGACATGTCGCGTATGTGGAATCGGATGCGTTCGGATTGGAACCTAGACCATACCCGTCCGCGCACCCATCTTCATCAAATGGACGATGGCTACTTAGCAGAATTTGAAGTCCCTGGTGTAGACCCAGACCTAGTAGAGATCGAAGTCGATGATGAATCGGTGAGCGTTCGTGGAGAGTTTCCGGCTTGCCCAGGCGAAACTGATGATCGAGTAGGCGAAAGCTTTCACGTGGTGATGTCTTGGCCGACCGAAGTGGATCCCGAAACGGCCGAAGCCAATTTTCGCCATGGACTGCTCTCAGTGACGGCACACAAAACGGCGAGTCGTCGACGACGTATTTCTCTCCAGTCTCCCCACTAAACAAGTGAAGGCCCCTAAGATGTGATGGGGGCCTTCATTCCATTTTGTCCGTCCCTATCTATGGGGCCGAGTCGGCGGCAATTGATCCGGAGGCGGAGGCTTTCTCCCACTAAAAAACCCTGCCACGAATCCGATCACAGCACCTCCTAATACGGGTTGCAATACCGTGCTTGGTGCGCCCACCCAAAGGATTGTCCCTCCCTCGGCCACTAAAATGGCCACCACACTAATCAGAATGACCTGCCCCATCGAATAGCGCCCCAGGGGACGACGTGAACGCCCTGCCACCGATCCAATCACCGCCGATGACACAGCGATGAGGAGTGCGAGTACGTCTCTCACGCCACCACCACATTCACTAACCGTGCGGGAATCACAATGACCTTTTTTACCGATCCCTCTCTCAAATAGGCGGCCAGGCTCTCTTGGCCTAGCGCGGCCTCACGAATCGTCTCCTCATTCCAGTCGCTCTCAATCGTCATTCGTCCCCGCACCTTGCCATTTACCTGCAATGCAATTTCAATGCGTTGTTCCATTAAGCGGTCTTCCGCATACTGGGGCCATTGTTCTTGGTGGACGCTGGTGGTGTGCCCTAACCTATGCCACAACTCATCCGCAATATATGGGGCCATGGGAGCGAGCAATCGCGTCAAGGTGTCTAGTAGGGTCTCTTGAGCCGCGGCAGGGACCAGTTCAATGTCTTGATAGAGGGCATTGGTGTACTCCATGAGTGCGCTGACGGCAGTATTAAGCGCCCGACGCGGTCCAAGGTCATCTGTGACCTTCTTAATGGTGCGGGCCTCGATACGCTGCAGTCGCTGCTGCGCCGTCACATCGCGCGCTTCGCTGCGACTCTTTACCACTAAACGATAGACGCGCTGTAAAAATCGATAGCTGCCCTCGAGCCCCTTCTGCGACCATTCGAAGTCCTTTTCTGGTGGCGCTGCAAACAACATAAAAAGTCGCGTGGCGTCGGCTCCCCATTCAGAAAGAATGATTTCCGGACTGATAATATTGCCCTTGGACTTGGACATTTTCGATCCTGCATTGAGCACCATTCCTTGAGGAAGTAGACTCTGAAAAGGTTCCTCTGCTGCTAACCAGCCCGCATCATGCAAAACCTTGGTGAAGAATCGTGAATAGAGCAAGTGTAAGACCGCATGCTCTGTGCCCCCGACGTACTCATCGACTGGCATCCAGTGGTTGGCATCCTCACGGCGAAAGGGCTCTCGCTCATCGTGTGGAGACAGATACCGTAGGTAATACCAACTAGAATCCACGAAGGTATCCATGGTGTCCGTTTCACGGCGAGCTGAGGCGCCACACTGGGGGCAAACTGCCGCCAGCCACTCGTCAGCCGACGCCAAAGGCGAAGCCCCACGCCCAGTAAATTCCACATTCTCCGGCAAGAGCACGGGCAACTGATCTTTGGGAACCGGTACAGGGCCGCAGTGAGGACATTGAATAATAGGGATGGGAGCCCCCCAATACCGTTGACGAGAAATGAGCCAATCACGCATGCGATAGGTCACCCGCTCCTGACCACGCCCTTCTTCCTTTAAACGGGCCGCAATAGCCCTTTTCGCATCTTCCGATGACAGCCCGGTAAATGGTCCCGAATTTACTAATATTCCGGGCTCTGTGAAGGGTAAGGCAGGCTCAGCTTCCGGGCTCGATTGGATGACACAATGAATGGGCAATTGATACTTAGACGCATAAAGAAAGTCTCGGGCATCATGCGCAGGAACTCCCATTACCGCTCCCGTGCCATAGTCGACAAGCACATAATTCGCCACCCAAATCGGAATTTCATTCCCGGTTAACGGATGAACCGCATACGCTCCCGTAAAAATACCGCGCTTTTCAGTGGCTTCCGAGGTCCGGTCCATATCACTCACCAGGCGTTCTTTAGCGACAAACTCTTCAACGCTCGCTGACGCCGGCGTTCCCTCAATGAGCACCTCGACCAGCGGATGCTCTGGCGCCAGCACCACATAGGTCGCGCCGAAGAGTGTATCCGGGCGAGTCGTAAACACGGTAATACGTTCCTCGTGTCCCACCACGGCAAAATCCACCACGGCACCGTGGCTGCGTCCAATCCAATGGGTCTGCTGAGCCTTCACCTCCTCTGGCCAATCAAGACCTTTCAGCCCTTCTAACAAACGATCGGCATATTGGGTAATACGAAAATACCATTGGGTTAAATCTCGCTTTGTCACGAGCGAATCGCACCGCCAGCAGCGACCATCTTCCACCTGTTCATTGGCGAGGACCGTCTCGCAATCGGGGCACCAGTTGACCGCCCCTTTTTTCTGATAGGCTAAGCCGCGCTCATAAAAGAGCAAGAACAACTCTTGTGTGAAACGGTAATAGTCAGGAAGACAGGTGGTAAGCTCTCGAGACCAATCAAATGAAAGGCCCATTTGACGCATTTGTCCCGTCATATAATCAATATTAGCCAGCGTAGACACACTAGGAGCGATTCCTGACTTAATTGCGGCGTTTTCTGCCGGCATACCAAAAGCATCCCATCCCATCGGATGCATCACGGAATATCCCCGCATGCGTTGAAATCGCGCAATCACATCACCCATGGTGTAAACGCGGACATGTCCCATATGCAGGTGCCCTGACGGATAGGGGAATTGTTCCAGACAATAATATTTGGGCAAAGATGCGTCGTCGTTCACCTGATAGAGATGTTCTTTTTCCCATTCACTCCGCCAACGCGCTTCCACTGCCTGTACGTCATAGCGATCGTGTGTCTCCGACGACCGTGTTCTCTCCTCCACACCTATCCCTCCAAATAAAAAATCCCTAGCTAGTCTAGGGACGAGTCAAACCCGCGGTACCACCCTGGTTAGCCCACCTCGGGCTCACTTCGAGGAGCCATAACGGACTCCACCCGCGACCTCGCCCGCTGAGACGAGGGGAAGTTGGTTGGTTCACACCAGCACCAACTCTCTGCAACAACTTCACACCTCATGCGTCGGGTTCATCGATCTCACGATGTCTAATTAATTTCATTTTAAAATAACCTATCGACGAACGCAAATTGTTCGTGCAAGACATTGTGGACTAAAAAAGAATAGGTAAAAAAAAAGGAGTCGCCCAATTTCGGTCGAATACTGCAAATTACGACTTTATCACACATTCGTCCATACAAGGAGCGACATATTATGGAGCAACCACTTTGGGAACTATCTCGCCTCTACAGCATGTGGCGTGAAGAGGCTCTAATAGAGGTTGTCTTTCAACCCCTGGTACATATTCCGAGCGGTGAGGTGTTCGGCTTTGAAGCCTTGAGCCGTCCCCAAATGAATCGCCAACCGGTGCCCATCGAACTGCTCCTGGAGTCCGCAGCTAAAGAAGACCAGTTGTCGGATTTTGACCGAATCGCCTTTCCGGTCATTCTCGCCGTCGCCTCCCAACACGCACTCAGTCCGGAAATGAGACTGTTTGTCAATTTTTCCCCTTTCACGTTATTGGACTCCGATTTCATTCTCGGCTCGTTCTATGATTCGGCTGTGTCAATTCAACCCAGCCAGATTGTCATTGAGATATCAGAACGTGAGTCCTTACCCGACATCGATCTCGATGACCTCTTACGGCCCTACCGCAATGCAGGGATTTCTATTGCCCTGGACGATTATGGTGCAGGCTATTCCGGGCTCAATCGCTTAGTCTCATTGCAGCCCGACTATGCGAAAATCGATCTTGGCATTGTCCGCAATGTCGATACCAATTCGGTAAAACATGCTCTGGTCGAAAGTACGGTCCAGTTTGCCAGTCGCGCTGGCCATCTGCAACTTTTGGCAGAGGGGATTGAAACTGAAGCCGAACTTCTCACTCTAGCGGAATTGGGCATTAATTTTGGTCAAGGATTTTTATTGGGCAGACCCGCCGAGAGACCAGAACGGCTGCCCCAGGCGACGCCGCTCCGTCCCATCGAACGTCACATCCCAGATGCTGCAGAACAACTACAAGCATTTCTCACCACATCGCACCGGCTGGTTAATGGCATCGGTTCAGGGGAAGGGATTGCGAGCCACATCGTGCATTTGGCCTCGCGGTTATTAGCTGCAGACCATGTGTCGCTCTGGGCTCCCGACGACACGCTCATCCGCGTCATGTACTCTTTCCCCTCTGTCCCTCTGGAATGGAGTAGCTTTCATTTTGATGCCCGAATGCCCTCCTATGAAGCCATGACGACCCGCACCACCATCATCTATCAGACCATCGCCGAGTGCGCCCAAAGTCCGTTTGCCGTCCACCTCGGACTTCAAGCGATGATGATTGTTCCCATTACCAGTCGCACCAAAACCGACGCGGTCCTCATGATTGGATATCACCGCCCCCTACAAATCCGCCCTCAAGACGTCCGTGTCGCCGAAGGCCTCGCACGCCTCATGGCCTTGGGGGCTCCGAACACCGACGATGCCATTGGCGTGGGTGAACCGATCTTTGAAGCCATTTCAACATTGGTTTCCAGCGGAGACTTGGATTCTCTTTTGGCAAAAGTGATGGAAGCGGCACTCTCCGTAAGTGGGGGACATCTCGGATTTATTGGCATTCTCACTGATGATTCTTTGCACGCCGTCACGGCAGACGGCGATTCGGTGGAATTTAACCGTTCCGACTTGTTTGATGTTCGGACCATTGACGGTGCCGGCCCGGTCGGTCAAATCTTACAGCAGCAACAGATGATGGTCATTCCCGATATTGTCAGCGAGCCCACCTTGAAGCCTTGGCTCAAGGACATGCTAGCCGACGGCATTCAAGCGGCTATTGGTATTCCGTTAATCCACGGGACTGAACTACTCGGCATTTTAAAGGTCTATCATAGCCAACGCAACGGATTTGAAACGCCCAGAATTCGCCGATTGGAAGCGCTAGCCTCGCTCGCCACCACCATTATTCAAAAGTGGCAAGAAGAACATAACGCCACACGGCACTGGGCCTATGAAAAAAGCGCTCAGGTGTTGAACCTCTTGCCCGTACTCATGCAAGACACTTCTGATGAACCCAGTTATCGTCGCATTCAAAAGACCGTGCAGGAGGTCATAGAAGGACGATACTCCGGAACTATCCGATATCATCAAAATCAGATTCTCCCTCTGGGAGAGGATCCCATGCCAGAATCCTACAAAAAAGAGCTTCTTCCCCTGATCCAAAGAGCGTATCACGAGAAATGTTTCATCCATAGCGCCGCCCAGCGCCAGAAAATTTTTGTGTTGCCACTCATCATCAGCAGCGAAGTCATCGGTGCCATATGGATTGCCGATTTTTCGTCGAGCTCGGAGAAGCTTAAGGAGTTGGTACGACTGATCGATTCTCACCTTAGGTTTCTCTCACTCGCTGGAGCAGCGGGTATCCTCCTCCAATTTCGCACGCTCCACCAGCTCTCAAGTCCCGCCTCCCATTCTCTCTAGGCTTACACCCGTCGATGATTATCTCGTTGGAGGGCCTTCCTATAAGACTCTTTATCCCTCTCTATGCAAACCACATTTTTGCTTGGCGTTCCTGCTCTGAGCTTATGATCGGCTTCACGATACATTGCTAGTCGACCGAAGACCGAACAACGTGTCAGTAAATCTTCCAATAAAAGCTCCCCATCCCTGCCTGACGGTCATGAGATTCATCGCATCGCCTCGAGATGAGGGGATGCGGCCACTCACGGACTACCGTTCACTGTCAAGGTGCGCCATTTGTCCTGCCGCATAACGTGTTCCTGCTACAAAGTGGCTAGGAATCATCGCCTCAAGACGTTCCCTATCAGCGGCACTCAAGTCCACCTCTAACGCTCCGATGGCCTCTTGTAATTGAGCGCGATGTCGAGCTCCGATGAGGGGAATAATGTCGACACCCCGAGAGAGTGCCCAGGCAATACTTAATTGGCTGGCGGTGATTCCCTTGCCCTCAGCCATATGGCGAAGCGCCTCAACGAGCACCATATTTCGTTCAAGATTGTCTTCTTGAAATCGCGGCATCATCCGGCGAATATCCCCCGGCCCGGATTTTTCTCTAGACCATTGCCCACTCAAAAGCCCACGTGACAGTACCCCATAGGCTGTGATGCCTACGCCGAGAGTACGGGCGACCGGCAAAATCTCCGCTTCGATGCCACGCGACATGAGCGAGTATTCGATTTGAAGATCGATAATCGTATGCACCGTTTGAGCTCGCCGTAAGGTGTCTGCGCCGACTTCCGATAGACCAATGTAGCGCACGTATCCCTCTGTCACCAAGTCTTTGATAGCTCCTATGGTGTCTTCAACCGGAACAGACGGGTCTAAGCGCGCTGGGCGATAGATATCAACATACTCTACGCCTAGTCGCTGCAACGAATACGACAAGAAATTTTTCACCGCAACCGGCCTTCCGTCCTGGCCCAAAAATTCTCCCGACGGCGAGCGCATGCCGCCAAACTTCACACTGATGATGATGTCTTCTCGACGACGTCCCTTGAGAGCTTCACGTAAGAGAAGTTCATTATGGCCCATCCCATAAAAGTCACCCGTATCGAGGAGATTGATACCGGCATCTAATGCCGCGTGAATCGTAGCAATGCTTTCTGTGCGATCGGCCGCACCATACATCCCGGACATCCCCATTAACCCTAATCCTATTCGCGAAACGTAAGGGCCCTCCACTCCTAGTTGATGACGCTTCTGGGTTAAATCGAACATGGTAGTCTCCTTTATGCGAGTCGTTCTTTCCATTATATCTCTAACGGCACGACTAGAAATACGACCGGGCGTGTATCGTGACACCCAGGTACAGCCTGGCTACCACGGTACACGAAAGTATAAGGTTCAGAAGCATCCGCAATGCGTGGGGCATATTACAGAGGTGGCGCAAGATATCCCCTCCCAAAGGCCATTTGTGCGATCCGGTGACGATGGGACTCTCTGAGGGGATATGGCATCTCGTCCTTGCTTTTGCGTTTGGCGGCGTCGTCTAGGTCGTCTCAGCCGACCTATCTCGCTCGACTGTCCAACGGTTAGAGCGTGCCCTCGCAATAACACAAAGGCTCTATAGGCAACGAGCGAGAGGATCTCCGTACCATGATGGATTCGGCACCCAATCATCACGCTTCGATGGCATAATCCACTGTCCTCTTCCCTCTAATATCCAATATTTAATCCGCCATCGACCGGGATTATCGCTCCGGTCACGTATCGACTGTTAACGGATAAGAGAAAAGCCACCACCTCCGCTACCTCGTTCGATGTCCCTAACCGTCTCAAAGAAATTTTTTTCTCCAATTCACGACGGACTTCCCCACTTTGAGGACCATTCCCTCCCTCTAACGCCCCCGGTTCGATGAGGTTGACACGGATCCCCCGTGGCCCCCACTCATTCGCCCAGTGACGAACCAGCCCACGCAGGCCGGCCTTTGCCGCACCGTATGGTGCAGACGGCCCATGAACACTCTGATGGTGAGCATCAACGCTCCCTATCATCACCACACTAGCGTCTTGACTGAAATACGGTAGCAATAGTTGTCCCACGTGAAACGCCGCTCCTAAATTGACCTGTTGCATGGCGTCCCACTCGTACCAAGTCGTAGCCTCCGTGTCGTCGCTATAGATTAGTCCCGCACCGTGAACAAACCCTCCAATCCTCACCCCATGATGTACACTAAGCCATTCTTCTATGGCCGGAGACCACACCTCCCACCTTTCGCGAAAGTCCGCGTGAATCCACGACACGTCATCATCCTCCATGGGATTTCGCCCCAGGGCGACAATATGATACCCTCCCTCTAAGCGCGTCTGAAGGGCTTTACCTATCGCGGACGTCAGCCCAGTGCCAATTAATACCGGACGATCCATCATCGACATCTTTCGGATAAGCTACCCCAACTCGGGTAAAGATTGGTATGATGGAACATGCGAGTAATGCCCGATGTAGAAAGGATGACCAGCATGACAGAATCCCTCTTTCGATTTAGTCCTCGTCCCAATCGGGCCCATGAAATTCAGTGGCGCTCTTTTGGGCAAGAGGCTTTTGGTGAAGCACAACAACAAGACAAACCTATTTTACTCTCCATTTCAGCCGTATGGTGCCATTGGTGTCATGTGATGGATGAGACCACCTATTCCGACCCGCGCATTATTGCTCACATCAATGACAAACTGATCCCCGTGCGGGTGGATAATGATCAGCGTCCAGACATCAATATGCGGTATAACATGGGAGGGTGGCCCACCACCGCAGTGTTGACTCCCGCGGGCGAAATTATCACCGGCGGGACGTATGTTGCGCCTGACCAAATGATATCCCTCTTAGATCAGGTGGACCAGTATTGGGAACAAAATCATGCCACGATAAGTCCTGAACTGGCTGAGCCCACCCTGCCTCCTCTAGACTCGGCTGCCACTCCTGACGATAGCGTCATGGAGCACATTATTAATACGATTCGCGAACAGTTTGACCGGGCCTATGGAGGCATTGGGGTCATGCCTAAGTTTCCCCAACCCGAAGTGTGGGAGCTCCTCCTTTCCCACTTCACAGCCACAGGCGACGGCTCGCTCGCAGGGATGGCAGTGCGTACCCTCGATGCCATGGCAGGATCCAACCTCTACGATCAGGTCGCTGGTGGATTTTTCCGCTATTCCACCACCCGTGAATGGACCATCCCGCACTTTGAAAAAATGTTGGAGGATAACGCCGAGCTGGCTCACTTGTTCTTGCGCGCCTTTCAAACGTTGGGAGACGAAGCCTATCGACAAATCAGCGATCACCTGCTGAACTGGGCGAATCGTACCCTGATGGGTGACGATGGTCTCTGGGGAGGCTCGCAGGATGCCGATGAAGAGTACTATCGCCTTTCTCCTGAAGATCGCGAAAAAAGGCCGGCTCCATACGTCGACCCGACCATCTATACTCATGCGAACGCTCTCATGATTCAAAGTCAGCTACTAGCCGCCAGCTTACTCAACCCGGGGCAATACGGCCCCATTGCACTTACAGCGCTTGAAGCGCTCTATGACCGAATGTGGGACGACGAAGAAGGGCTCTATCACGTGGATACTGGAGAAGGTGCTCATCTGACCGGACTCTTGGTGGACGTAGCTCAATTGGGCCATGCCGTGGTTGACGGCTACGAGTACACGGGCGATCCTCTGTTCTTAGAACGCGCACATGTTTTGGTCGACTATGCCGACCAGCACCTCTTTGGCGACACGGTGTATTGGGACCAAATCGCACGAACCGGCGATGAAGCCGTCGGTCGACTGGCGCACCGACAACAACCGCTCAAGGAAAATGCCATTATGGCACGCCTTTTAATGCGATTAGGTACCATAGAAAACGATCAAGCCCTAGTAAATCGAGGACGCTCCATTCTCGGTGCACTTGCAACCTATGCGAAAGACCAAGCGATCTTCGGAGCGGCATGGGCACTCGCAGCGGACATGGCAGATGCGCCTGAATTGACGGCGACCATTATCGATGCTGCCGGTCATTCGGGTGCCGACTTGCGTCGCTCCATGTTCGGAGTATTCGATCGTCGACGAGGCATTCGATCCTGGCCTGTCGATAGTGCGGAATTTCGTGCTTCAGGACTTCCCGAGTTGCCCCTGCCGGCCCTCTATATCTGTCGCGGAACGGCCTGTGCAGCCCCGGTAACAGAACCTGAACAAATCATTGATGCACTCAGGTCGCTCATTAATCCCGGTGCAGAGGTTCCCCCCGCACTACCAGAAAACTAAATACTGTTGACAAGACCGCCTTTCCTTTCAAGGAAGGCGGTTATTTTGTTGGTTTTGAGGTGACATCCTCGCGACGCACTACCGTCGCATCACCCCATAGTCTTTCTAAATCATAATATTTTCGCTCTTCTTCGGTAAACACATGTACAACCAAGGCCCCATAATCCAAAAGCGCCCAATGCGGCTTCGACCGCCCTTCACGATTCAGACGGCGTAACCCGCGCATTTCCAATGCCTCATCAACCGCCTCAGCAATACTTTGCACCTGGATCACGTTCATCGCCGACACGATGACGAAATAGTCGGCCACTAAAGTGACCTCTCGCATATCAAGAACGACAACCTGCTCTCCCTTTTTACTTTCCGCAATATCTGCTGCGCATAAGGCATGCGTGAGTATAGTATCCGTTGTAACATCCTCCTCAAGTAGTGATTAGTGACATTCTGTCAAAGCCCGCCTCATGTAGGGATGAGGAGAAATTCCTCTCGCTTGAAGATATGTGAGCGTCTGCCGGATTACCGCACAATATCCGTCTTGGAGATTGGTGAGTGCCAACTGGTATAGCGACTCACGTTCCACATACTGTCTTCCCGGCTCCACACCGTCCGCAATATATAGGGCTTTACCGAGGTCATCCAGTTGTGGATGGGCGGTGGTATGATAATAAATCGCTTGATGGACCGAATGGTGTCCCATCCCGGATCGTCGGAGCCATTCAGCTGCAATAGGGCCGTGTAATAGGATAGGCTCGGCGAGTGATTCCTTATCACATGCAATTCCCAGTGCTTGGGCCTCGTCCAATAGCCTCGAACGCGAGAGTTCCCGAGCCAAATCATGACCGAAGCCCGCTAATCGCGCATCTTCTCGATTTAACCCATGAGCCAGGGACAATGCCTCCATGACCTCTATCACGCGTTCGATGTGAGATCTTCTATGAGCACTCAATTGGTCATATCGCTCTCGAGGCGTCACCGTCTACCCCTCCTGATATCTCGATACTAGCGGTTCACAGCTCTCCTGACAATGGACGAAAGAAGTCCCCAGCCTGGCTTGGCCGGGGACGATGCTGAGTGTGACCAGGTGATTAATACTTACTCTGGCGAGGACGTGCTTCATTTACAATGATGTCACGACCAGCCAGTTGAGTGCCGTTCATTGCTTCCACGGCCGCGTCCACATCGTGATCTTCCACCTCAACAAACCCAAAGCCGCGCGACCGCCCGGTTTCACGGTCGGTAATAATCCGAGCACTGACGACTTGGGCATGGTGAGCAAAAGCCTCAGCGAGTTCATCTTCCGACATTGACCAGGGTAAGTTACCCACGTACAGCGTTTTTGCCAATTACAATTCCTCCCTGTCTCATCTCAAGGCACCTGGCCAGGGACCCAGGCACCCGGTTCGCAATCTGATCCAATCGGTACGGATAAGGACGCTCCGTGATGCTGGGAAACCTCTGGACTTGAACACAGTATGAACATTTCATGGCTCCTTCATGCCTTTAATCCCGCATAGACATGATTTTTGGCAATGTAATTCTCTACCGTTTCTGGAACCAAATATTTAATCGACAGGCCATCGCGGAGCCGCGTGCGAATTTGACTCGATGATATCGCCAGTGCTGGCACCTCCAAAGGATGGATACGCCCCATGTATTCATTCCCCAATGTCGGTCCGAGTGCCTCGATTTTACTGAGTGAATACCCAGGACGACTGGCAGCAATCAGTTCCGCATTCTCGAAAATTCTTGCCGGATTTCGCCAGGTGACAATGTCCAAAATGGCATCCGCTCCGGTGATGAAATACCAGGCAACGTTTGAATCCAAGCGATGAAAGTACTCCAACGTATCACTAGTATACGACGGTCCCCGTCGATCAATCTCTACACGCGAGATCTCAAAATGTTCATTTGGTACAATGGCCAAAAACGTCATCAAATACCGATGTTCAGGATCGGCAACCATCGTCCCGGATTTATGAGGAGGCTGGCCCGACGGAATAAATATCACCTGATCCAGGTGGAAACTATCTCGGGCAGCTTCAGCAGCCACAAGATGCCCATAATGAATCGGATTAAATGTACCTCCCATAAGCCCAATGGCTCGACGCGCTTTAACCATTATGGCCCCAATTCGACGTTCTTATCGGCAAATCCTCTATTTGCTTCAAACTAGGCCTCTTCATCTTCTTCTGCCGTCAAATCATCATCGCGAAAGAATAAAAGTCCTTCTCCCACGTATATTTCGGTGTTATTCTTGACCTTCGCTCGACGCAGTGCTTGCACCACGCCCCGTCGACGCAAGTATTCGCAAAAATAGTTTTCCGCGTGTTCATTGCCCCATAACGTCATGGCCGCCCGCTCTTCCACATCGCCAACAATCCGTACCCCTTCTCCCTGAGGAACCACACGAAATCCTCGAATGGCGGGCCGTTCCGCAACCTCTCGCCGCAATGGTTCCGGAGCGGGATATTCGGTCAACAATCGGCGGATACTCCACATCACCTCATCCACTCCTTGCCCCGTCACGGCGGACATCCCCATCACAGCAGTCGGAGCCAATTGCTGCACAAACCTCTCCCACACCGCATCGCTTCCCGGAACATCTAACTTGGTTCCCACTACCACCACCGGTTTCCCCGACAATTCTGGAGAAAATGCCGCCAGCTCTTCCACAATGATGTGATAGTCATCTGCCGGATCGCGCCCACTGTCGGGGCTCATATCCACCAAATGAATTAAAACCCGCGTGCGGCGCAAGTGCCGTAAAAAAAGATCGCCCAATCCCGACCCATCATGCGCTCCCTCGATGAGTCCCGGTACGTCCGCCACCACAAAGGGATCGCCATATCCGGCGACCACCCCTAAATTCGGCACTAAGGTCGTAAAGGGATAGTTTGCAATCTTAGGCCGCGCAGCAGAAACCACACTGATCAAGGTGCTCTTACCGGCATTGGGAAATCCCACTAAGCCAACATCAGCGAGCAGATTTAACTCTAAATTAATCCAGCCACTTTCTCCCGGCTCCCCGCGTTCCGCCACTTTCGGTGCCCGATGCGTGGAACTAACAAAATGGGTGTTCCCCTTACCCCCGCGACCGCCACGCGCTACCACAGCAGTTTCGCCTGGGTAAATTAGGTCCGCAATCACTTCCCCGTTTTCGCGCGTCACGAGGGTTCCCGGGGGCACTCGGACAGTGACATCTTCGCCATCTGATCCGTGCCGCCGGTTATTGCCACCCGTTTCACCGTTCGGTGCGCGAAAGTGCCGTTGGTGCCGAAAGTCCATAAGCGTATTGAGTCCTGGGTCTACCTCAAAGATGACGTCTCCGCCTCGGCCGCCATCACCCCCCGCCGGACCGCCATTGGGCACGAACTTTTCCCGTCGAAATGCGACTGACCCTTGACCACCGTTTCCTGCTTGGACATATATACTGACTTCATCGACAAACATGCATGGCCCCCTACTTTGTGTCACTCTACCTCGACAACGACGAGCCGTTCTTAAGTGTCGCCCGCTTGGATCGCCGATGCACTTCCAGCCCGTCAACGGTGCGCACCCACCCCCACGGGCGATTTCCGCCCCCGAAAGGTACATAAATCCGAAAATCGTCGCCCAAAAACTCGACGCTAATTCTTTTTTCTGCGATACGGATAGCTTGCGATAATCGGTACGAGAGCATCCATGACATGCGATAAGTAGGTACTAAACTTTCAATCCCTTGCCACCCTATGAGGACCCCCTGCGCTTCGCCACGCGCATCCCACTGCAAAAATAAGTATCCCCAATAACTCGGCAAACCCCGAAACCAGGTACTTTGGTGGTTTTCTGATGCCAACAAGGTCTCCAATGCTTGTTCGGCTTTGTCGGTCGCCCCCAACTGGAGCCACCCCGCCACCAATTGCAGTTGGTTCGCCAGTCGATGCCGTCGTTGGCGCGCAATGAAGATAATATCGCGGCGGTGACGAAACGCCGTCCACTCAATCACATAGAGCATAATGGCCACAAGCGCGAAAATACGCCAAGGGCGGTGCAACGTATAGTCGACCACCCCAAGCGCCAATAAAGTTACAATACGAAAAGTAAGGGTCCTCACCGGAGTCGCTACAACTAACCCTCAGCGACGGGAACGATAGCAATTTCTCGACGCGTGTGACTCCTTTGACGAAATTCTACCCGGCCTGCAATTTTAGCATACAGTGTAAAATCTCGTCCCATGCCGACATTCTCTCCAGCGTGAAACTTCGTGCCCCGTTGCCGAATGATGATGGAACCGGCGGTCACGACCTGCCCTTGGTGACGCTTCACACCGAGCATTTTGGGATTGGAATCACGTCCGTTACGGGAACTTCCGCCACCCTTTTTATGTGCGAATAGTTGTAAACGCATCTGAAGTCCTCCTCAATCAATCCTTGAATTCCTCAAACCGTACGGCCTTGTGATCGGTATCAGCCAAGTCCTTCAGCCCCACAAGAATGGTGTCGACCACCGTTCGTGCCTCCGGCGATGGAGGAAAATGAAATGTTAAATCTGCATGACCTTCCTCAACCTCACCACGACAAGACTGATGTGCCACTTGCGTTAGCGCTAACACGAGCGTTTCGACAAGTGCACTGGCGGCTGCACAAACGATATCCTCTCCGTAGGGTCCACGGTTAGCATGGCCAGTCATTAAAAGACGTTTGGGTGCACCGTTCGCTGCACGCCAGACTGAAATGCGAATCACACCAATTCGATACGGTCGATACGGATCCGTGTCTGATATTGGCGATGTCCCTGCCGACGGCGATAGTTGCTCTTGGGTTTATACTTAAAAACCAAAATTTTCTTGGCCCGTTCTTGCGCCACTACTGTAGCATACGCTTTCGCTCCGCTAATAAACGGGGTGCCGACAACTGGTTCGCCCTCATCGCCGACCACCATCAATAAGTCGTCAAATGCCAACTCTTCGCCGGGATCACCAACCAGCTTCTCTACAATTAACTCTTGACCGGGTTGCACGCGATATTGCTTGCCCCCAGTTTTAATTACTGCATACACCAGAAAATCCTCCTCATCATGAGGTGCCATTAGTCCAATGAATGCTATCATAGCTCACCAAGAATGTCAATCATAAACAACCTTGCGCCAGAGGCACAGCGAGGTCATCACCTGACCTCGCTCGAGTCTCAAAGGCAATCAATGTGATTCTTTAGTACCGTCATCCGTGATGACGTCCAATACTTCGGTTGCTGCACGACTTTCATACCCACTATGCACACCCCAATAGTAAAAGCCCAACGACGCCACAGCAATCACTACTAGGTCCCATGGATATGGTACAAAGCCTTTTCCATGATTAGCAGGTGCAGCAAATACTCCAGAGCCGTAATAAGACATCAAGATCATAAACACAAGATACGCGAAAATCCATATACTGCCCTTGACCGATCTGAGCGAGGGACGCTCAATAATATGGGGAATAATCGCACTAATTATGAGGTATAACACCACCCCGCCCAGGATAATTCCCAAGAGCTTTTCATCGGCCGTCCAGCCATCCCAATAAATAATGAGGGAAGCGCCGATAAAGGCCAATGGCCCGATCCATTTGAGCCCGCGCAGCCGAATGGGCCGTTTAGCCTGCGACATGGTGCGTCGAAACACCGAGGCAGAAATGGGTCCGACCATATACGTGAAGACGGTGGCGCCTGAGATAATCGCGACCAGCGATTGCCATGCCGGAAAAGGCGCCAAAAACAGAAGGCTCACTATCCCGGACACAATCAGAGCCACGCTCGGTATCCCCGTTTTAGGATTAATCTTAGTTAACTTCTTGGGAAGGTAACCATTACGACCTAATGCATCCATGACTCGGGTTGTCGATGCCAGATAAATACTGCCAGTCCCCGCTGGCGACAAAAACGCATCGACGAACAACAGTGTGGCGAGCCATGACAAGCCGCCAAACAGTGCGAGCTCGGCAAATGGAGCGCCCCCAATCGTACCGTTATGGATAAGATTAGCCCATCCCTTTCCTAAATAACGCGTCGGCAAGGCCCCAATAAAAACCACCTGAAGCATGGTATAAATGAGAATCCCTATGCCTAAAGACGCAACTAAAGCGCGAGGTACATCGCGTTGCGGATTTTTTGCTTCTCCGGCTAAATCCACGGCCTGGCGAAATCCCAGAAACGAGAAGACAATACCAGCCGAAGCCACCGCCCCCAACATTCCCGCCGACCCTCCAGGCATAAATCCACCAATCTTGGAAAAGTTCACGCCGTGAATACCAACCACCAGCAGCACCACGACCGTGAGGGTGGGCAAAAACAACTTCCACACCGTCAACGGCGTATTAATGCGAGCAAAAACACGAATCCCGGCGAAATTAATGATAAAGAAGAGCACGATTAATAGTCCTGCAGCTGCTAAGCCCAAAGCGGTGAGCGTACTGTGCACATACAGCGATGGAAAAAAGTGACTCATGTACTGGACGGTGGCCTCAGCTTCTACCGCCGGTACCGAAGCATATGCGATAATCGCTGCCCACCCGACTACAAAGCTGGCTAGATGGCCATGAGAGTACTGAGTATAGCGTGCAACTCCACCCGATTCAGGGATCATCGACCCTAATTCTGAATACACCAAGGCAATCAACAACACGATGGTTCCGCCAACGACCCAGCTCAATATTGCCGATGGCCCTGCCAAATAGGCGGCGGTGTACGCCGCGAACAGCCATCCCGAACCAATAATGGCACCTAACGATGACATCGTGAGATCAAGAAACGATAGTTCTTGTCGTAAACCGCGATTCAGCTTCAACACTAGTCATCACTCCCGTTTTCTATTCGTTGTGCCTTCGGATGACCTCCGTCATCCCGGGCAATGCGATAGAGGAAGATTCTACTGGTTATAGCCAAATAAGGTCTGAGCTCCCGACCAGACCGATGGGAATAGACAGCGACACTGAGGTCCACAGCGATAACCTCTATTCGATCATCAAGTCCTTGATTGTCCATAGACATCGCGCTGTGTGGCCGAGTCGGAATGCGCCAGTTGAATCGTCCAGTATCCCCTCATTCCCCTTTTAAGTGTGCCTCAATATGGTAATTATGGCAAACTATCAAGAACATTAGCTCTTTTGCACGAAAAAGAGCAGCTTCTGACAAATCAGGAAGCTGCTCCATCCATTGTATGACCGATTTTCTTCTCTATGTGGTTGTCTGCACTTCACTGAGTGCTTCGCGAACAATTCGTGCAGTAGCAAAGGTTCTCAGCGCACGTACAATCTCAATGTTGACATGATCTCCCACGTGGAGCCCGCCACCTTCTATATCAATCACATACCCCGACAGTCGTGCGATCCCATCTTTAGCGTTGGTAGCGTGCCGCTCTTCAATTTCCACCTCAAGCCGATCCCCGTCATGGACGGGCAAAGCCAACCGTTCGACTTCTGATCGTTCGCCCACGCTCACGAAGTCCACAAAGTTCATATCCACCACGTCCACCCCGCGAACAAATACGGCCTTCCCCGTATCATGTTCCAGTAAACGTAAGTTACTGCCACCGGGACCAATAAGGTGCGCGGCGACTAGAGGATGGGTCTCCACCAGGATCGCCTCGGCCTCAGTCTCCCGAAATTTTTCCACGATGCGATAGCGCACGCGACGGGCGATAACATCTTCCGAGAGAACATGACCGCGCCCTTCACAGACTGGGCACACTCGAGTCAATTGGTTAAGCAAGCTTTCTCGCACTTTCTTCCGAGTCATCTCTAATAGACCTAACCGGGTTAATCCCAGCACGGTCACCCGCGTTCGATCGTCTCTGAGCGCCCGCTGAAATGTCTTGATGACCTCCGTTTGATCGGACTCATTTTCCATGTCAATAAAGTCAACCACGACGATACCGGAGATATCTCGCAGACGCAGTTGACGTGCAATCTCCACGGCCGCCTCAATGTTGGTAGCCAGCACCGTATCTGAAAGATCGGTGGTGCCCACATTTTTTCCCGTATTCACATCAATAACGGTCAGCGCTTCCGTTTCATCAATGACTAAATACCCACCACATTTCAACCATACACGCCGTTTCAGCGCTCGATCCAGTTCAGCTTCAATCCCTCGCGCCTCAAACAGCGGCATGCCACTTTGATACAATTCGATACGATTTTTAAGTCCTGGTGACAGCGACTGAGCCAATTCTCTGGTCTTTAAAAATGCGTGTGCATCGTCAATGATAAATTTGTCAACGCTCTCGTCCATATGGTCTCGCAGACTACGCGCAATGAGACCCGCTTCCCGATGCAGTAGCTGCGGCGCCTTAGACGTACGGCCTTTGTGCCGAACCCTGGACCACACTCGGCGCAGATACGCCAGGTCCCGCATCAGAGCGCGTTGAGAGGCGCCTTCTGCCACGGTCCTAACGATGATTCCCATACCTTTGGGTCGGATTTTTTCGGCGATCTCGCGCAGTCGCTCCCGTTCTCTCTCGCTATCGATACGCCGAGAAACCCCGACCGTTTCTGCATAAGGCGTCAAGACTAAGAACCGGCCTGGCAGACTAATATCGGTGGTCACCCGAGCCCCCTTGTTTCCTATCGGTTCTTTGACAATTTGCACTACAATTTCTTGGCCAACCTTTAATACATCTTGAATGGTCTTCGATTTTTTTTGCTCTCGATCTTCTGCGTGAGCATCATCTACATAGAGAAACGCGTTTTTTTCCAATCCTAAATTCACGAACGCTGCGCGCATCCCTGGCAAGACGTTCTCCACCCGCCCTTTATAGACATTCCCCGCAGCATGGTCTTCATCTTCGTGGGTACTATAGAACTCCACCAACTGACCATCTTCAACAATCGCTAAGCGACTCTCATGCGCTCCGTAATTGACCAACAATTCTTTAAAAACTTTAGGGTCCGGCTCAACAGGGGCGCCATCAAAACCTGCGTCCCCCAGGGATTTTTCACCGGACGCATCTTCCGCCGTGTCAGCCGCGACTAAGGCTGGCAAAATCCCCCAACGGCGACGCTTGCGCCGTGGCATAAGAAACCCCTTCCTCATACGATAGATTCTCTAAAATTTCAAAACTTTGTCGAGGTGAACCCACGCCCAGGATACCTCTTGACTATCATACCATGATCTGCTTCTCAGTCAATTATGGTGGACGCAATAGCTCGTCAAGTGCACATAGAGGTCCGCGTTGTTCTAACGCCTCGAGCAACACGTCTTCATAGAGTACGCCGACACGGTGCAATTGGGCATCAAGCACCACGACCCGATGATATTTCAGGGGACGCATAATGCGGATCACCTCACCCACTGCCACATCTGACCGCACCGCAAAATCGTCTACTGGCCAAATCGGGCGACGCTGAAATCCTAAGAGCCGCTGCCCTAGGTCGCGAATAATCAAGTACGGGGCCTGGTGCGGGGATTTGTACGCCGCCCAATAGAGAAATCCCGCAAAAATCCCCATACCCAGCATCACCCGTCCAAACACGAACAGCACCAAGGTCAGCGCAAATAGCAGGCGCGCTAGCCATAATCCGGCTTCACGCACTCGCTCCTCGGCCTTTTGGTAGCCGACGGTACGTGCAAGATAGATGCGCGCCAAGTGCCCTCCGTCTAAGGGGGCAACGGGCAATAAGTTGACCGCTGCCAGCGCCAGGTTGGTATCGATAAAAAGGGTCAGTACGGATGGATTAAATGGCAGCGCACGATCAAACGCCCACGCTATTGCCGCTAGAAAGAAATTCTGTAGCGGACCCGCAACCGCAATCATTGTTTCTACATAAGGCTCTTGGGCTTCGAGTCCATGAATCCGGGCCACTCCGCCAAATGGCCATATTTCGATGCGTTCGACCGTAAGTCCGTATGACTCCGCCACCACAGCATGAGTGAGTTCGTGCAGAGTGACCGCCAAAAAGGCAATGGCCATCATCTTGCCATCGCCTGCAAACCAATAGATGGCCAAAACCACCAAAAATAGGGGTTGGATATGAATGCGCCGACAAAGCGACCTCTGGCGCACCTTAATGCCTAAGCCAGCGCGTTCCATAGAGCGTAGGCGACAGTGGATTAACCGGGTAGTTATCACGAGTCACATCGATAGTCAGAACGGTCCCGGCGGTCTTTCCCACGATGTCGGTGGGCGAAATGTGTTGGTGTAAGCGTGTCGTCATGGCCGACAAGGGCCCTATGCTGACCGTGTAGCCATCGGCTGCATGGACTGTGAGTTGGTTGGACGTCTCCGCGCTAACCACGCCGGAAATGCCTGACAACACCGGACTGTGCCGAGTAACGGCAAGGACCACGCCAGATTCAAATTGAGCCTCACTTCCACTCCCATGCCATCCAAAACTGGTGTGAACCTGAGCCCCATTCACCGGTGCAATCCAATCTCGTGACGAAAGCGCCAGTGGTTTATGAACCCTCGATGAATCCGATAGCAACCGTTGTAATGCCACAGGCACATGGTTAAGTGTGCCCTTCGGCAAGTGAAACGATGTGGTCATCCAATGGCGAGTCGCAATGACCATATGACGCGCCACCCGCCCAGACGTATGAAAAATGAATGCTACCGTCAACAGGGTCAGTCCCGAGATAAGCCATCGTACCCAGCGCATCCGAGGGGGTCCATCGGCATCTCCCGCGGTGGGGGTATGAGGCCAGGTTTGCGGGTCAGCCATCGATATCATCTCCTGAGAGATTGTATGTCTCAAGAGACCCCAACATGTCCGCCGTTTCGGACGTGCAGACGGAGCGACGCATCGAATCGGGCTATCACATGACGATCACATTGGGACTCTACTAGATCGCACTTCCCCTAACGGCGGCACCCTGCCTGCCAACAGCACTTTTTCAACCAAGAAAGGGTCACCCAGTTTCCTGATGACCCTAGTAGCATTCAGACGACAAACCCGTTGAACCATCGCCCAAACTTTAAGCCCGCTAAATCAATGATGAGTAATAGACCGCCAGTGAATGCGGCAATACACCATAATCTAAAAGCCAGCGAGAATCCTGACGAGTCACTTCATGTTGAACAAACGACCACTCTTCGCCCGTTAAAATAGGCCCTACACGTCCAATCTTACGCAAAATTTGTCGAGAGTAGCGTTTGGGAACTTGGAAAGTGGTGATTCTAAACAGATGCAAATCTCGGGCGATATGCCGCACTACATCTTCTAATCTCATACTATGCGGTCCACCCATGTCATAAATCTGTCCAATGGACCGGTCGAGCCACAAGGAACGCATTGCAATCTCTGCCACATCGCCCACATACACCGGCTGAATCAGAGGCTGAGATTCAGGCAGCATGGCAAAGGGACGGTTGGCTGCCGCTTCCAGTCGTTGAAATGTCCGCGATCCCTGGCCGAACATGAGATGGGGACGTAAAATGGTATATTCCAGCCCGGAATGCACCACAATCTGTTCAGCGACCCATTTACTCTGCTGAAACCGGGTATCGGAGTGAAATCCTGCTCCCATCGCACTAATATAGATAAAACGTTTAATATTCCGCTTGCGCGCTTCTTCGATAATTCTTCTTGTCCCGTGCTCATGCAGTTCTTCAACAGCCCCAGTCTCACCGGGGTGATGTCCAGCGCAATGAATAATGGCATCAAACACTAGCTCAGGGCCCTCGAATGGGTTCGGACTCAACAAGTCCCCAAGCATCGGAACCACCGCCAAATCGTCCCGAAGTTGGCGTGTTAATCCCACCACGCGATATCCCATCCGCATCAGTCGGCTCGATACTTCATGACCCAAAAATCCTGTCGCACCCGTCACCAGGACGTTGCGCATTGACTTCACCGCCTCTTCTATGCGCTAATTACGCCATTAACGTCCTGAATCCTTTTTTATCGAAGGTTTTTTTTGACGCCCCGATGAGGAACGGGAATAGAGTCGTTTCTCCAGTCGCTCCAACCGACTATGGATTTTCACCAGCATTAAAAAAACACCAGAGAGCAGCGCCAGATCAATCGCTAAAAATACCAACACATCGGCCTTCACGGCTGATTCCTCCCGTCGACCTGCTCGACCATCGCGCGTAACGCCCCTGGCCCTACCCGACAATATAGAGTCCCGCTGGGCTCAATCCAGACCAACGGTCCCTCTACACACTGACCTAAGCACTCAGTGCGATTTAAGCGGACCCCGTTCCGCATCTTGAAATCACTCTGAGACATCATAGCTGCATAAATGAGGTCGGCACCTCGAGTCTGACAGGCTTTCCCCTGGCACAAGAAAACGTGTTGGACATATGGTACCACTCTGGCTTCGTTTTTCGATCTTGGAGACCCTTTTGACCTCTCAGCATAGCGAATAATGCCATAGGCCATGCTCGCTCCACCAGTCAGCCCCATGATGCCTATCCCATCATGCGCATACTCCATCACGCCAATCAATACCCCCAACGCCACAACCATTCCAGTATTGGGCATTATTCCACATAACCAGAATTCTCCCATCAGCAAAGCGACCAATATCCCCACAACAAAATTGGGGTCTCTGGCCAGCATGGCCACCGAGACCGTTGCGGCCCCGATAATAGCAAAGACACCGAGAGCAGCCCGGACGCGGGGCGATTCTCGGTGTCTTAACCAGATACTCACTCCTAAAAACACCATATACGCTAGTGCAAGAGGGCCATTTACGTGTGTCGTCGATAGTCACGCTCCGGTTTCATACCAAAAATCCCAAACAATAGCTTTACCAACCATTCTACCCAACCACGCGCCATCAATACCACGACTCCTGATACAACCCCCACGGCCGCTCCAGCCAATACATCCGTCGGCCAATGCAATCCAGCAAAGACCCGCGCCACTGCAATGGCCGCAGCCAACAATAGCGCCCAGAGCCCATCGCTAAATCCGGCATAAAAGAGTCCCACAGCAATACCGAAACTTCCTGCCGCATGGGTACTGGGAAATGAGGTATCCCGACGATGCGCGACCAGTTGATGAATCAACTGCGGTTCATAGACAAACGGTCGCGGACGATAGGGCAACACATGCGCAATAGCGAGGTTAATCACCACCGCCAGCACTCCAGCGAGTACCGCATAGATGACTGCACGGCGCGCGCGAGTCTGCCGAAGGGGTGGCCAAAACCACATGATCAAAAAAATTACAGCCCATATTTCTACGGCATATTTGTTAAAGTCAGCGACAAAATGATTTAGTAGCGGGCTATAGCGCGTCCAACCATTAATAATAAGCTCCCAGTGTTGATCAAAATGGGTAATCGGCAATGAAGTACTCAAGAATGCCCTCCTATGGGATCAGGTTCTGAATATTGGTCCGAATAGACCACAGGAAGAGGATTCGCAATGGACGGCTTATATCCTCCATGTTTCCGTCTTCCATACACATTGAGTAAAAGACCAATGCCGGCCGAGTCCGCCAGAAAAGCAGAACCGCCGTAACTCATAAACGGCAACGGCACACCAGCAACCGGCATAATACCCGACGACATACCCGCGCTCTCAATGACATGGAAAGCAAACATTGAGGCGACCCCGGCTGCTAGCAAAAGACCGTAGCGATCCTTGGACTGAAAGGCAATGTACACCGCCCGGGCAATTAAGACCAAATAGACAAACAATATCGCCATGGATCCCAGAAATCCCAGTTCTTCGCCGATCGCCGCATAAATGAAGTCGGTATAAGACTCTGGCAAAAACCCTAAGAGGTTTGTATGGGCTCCGATAAGCCCTCCGCCCACCAGACCGCCCGTACCAATGGCAATACGTGATTGAATCACGTTAAATCCGGATCCTTCGGGATCCTTCCCCGGATTCAGAAAAATCGTGAGCCGATTCAACTGATAGGAGTGCATGGGAATTTTAACACCAAACCGGTAATGCAAATAGATCCATAGCACGATGACTCCGAGTCCAGCCGGAAATAGGAGCATCTTTGTCCAAGGTACCCCGGCCATATAGAACATCCCGACCGTGATCGCCACGAAGACCAAGGTTGTCCCTAAATCGGGCTGCTTCAAAATCAAAAGCATGGGAATGGCCACGTGGACTAACGGCGATACCATGTCCCTCCAGGTTTTAATGTTCTTCTTCTTATCCAAATGCCCCGCTAATGTAATAATAATGGCTACCTTAGCGAACTCCGAAGGCTGCAACTGAAAAGGCCCAATCTGAATCCAACGCTGCGCTCCAAGCGCTGTACTACCATGCACAATCACTATCCCCAAGAGAGCGACTGATGTCCAGTAAATGTAGGGACTGTAGTGTTTAAACTTCTCATAGTTAATCGAAGAGACCACCACAAGCACTACTGTTCCAAGAACCATCCAGATAATTTGGCGCTTCACATAATAAAGCGGATCGTGGGCTGGAGCAATGGACCGAGTAGCGCTTGCAATGACAAATACCGACACCGCGGCCAAAAGATACATCAGCACGACGGTAAAATAGTCTACCTGAAATCGAGAACGGCGATTACCCACATCATCAAACCCCTAGACTGAAGTGCATTCAGTATAAACCATGACCGCTTCAGGGTGAAGAGAACGAATCTGGTGATTATTGCAAGTTGCGACCCGTCTTTCGTCGAATCGGTATGTTTGCCACCAGTGCCATTGCGTCATCATGGCGTGAGAAATCCACCTTAAACCCCTGGTCATCGATGTCCAGATACTGTGATATCACTTTCACTAAATCATTCTTCAGATTTTCTAGCGCTTGCGGCGATAGGCTAGCTCTATCGTGTACCAGCACTAAACGGAGACGTTCTTTGGCCACCTCTTTGCTCGCATCGTCCCGACCAAATACCCGTGCGAACAAGTCCATCATGGCGTTCCCTCCCCGGCTCATCCCTTGAGCCCCATCATCCTGCGCAACCGCCCCATAAATCCTTGCGCCTCGTCGTCCAAACTCATTATGGGTACATTTTCACCCATCAGTCGTCGCGTAATATTGCGATAAGCTTCTCCGGCCCGCGACTGCATATTCAATACTGCCGGCTCTCCACGATTGGTCGATACGACAATAAATTCATCATCGGGAACGACCCCCAGTAAATCAATGGCCAAAATCTCTATCATGTCATTAATATCCATCATATCGCCCTTTTTGACCATGCTAGGACGAATTCGGTTGACAATCAAGGCTGGATGGTGCTTTTCTTCGGCTTCCAAGAGACCAATAATGCGATCCGCGTCTCGAACCGAGGACACTTCCGGTGTCGCGACCACCACCGCACGGTCCGAGCCTGCCACCGCATTCTTAAATCCTTGCTCGATACCCGCAGGGCAATCAATCAACACAAAATCAAATTCCTCTTTCATCTCGCCTACCAGCTGCTTCATCTGATCTGGACTCACGGCCGTCTTGTCCCTGGTTTGTGCCGCCGGCAATAGGTAAAGATTTTCAAACCGCTTGTCCTTAATGAGCGCATGTTTCAACTTGGCAAACCCCTCAACCACATCAACTAAGTCATAGACAATGCGATTTTCGAGGCCCATCACCACATCAAGGTTCCTCAAACCGATATCCGCATCAATCAAGGCCACCTTTTGGCCCGCCTTAGCTAGACCTGCGCCTAGATTGGCGGTGGTCGTGGTCTTTCCGACCCCTCCCTTCCCGGATGTAATCACAATAGCTTCACCCATCTGGTGGTTCCTCCCCATACGTTCTGTCTATCCCATTCCAAAAAGCGGAATGCCTATCCCATACTAGTCAATACACTTTTCTGCCATCGGTCAATAATCAAGCGCCCATCTCGAATCTCGGCAAATTCTGGAACGTCTGGTAATACCGCTTCTCCTTCGTCTGGAGCCCGCCCGATAAACCCGGCAATGCGTAACTGAGTGGGATTAAGCCGAAACGCCGAAACCATCGCGTGTTCATTACCTTCCGCGCCAGCGTGTGCCAGTCCTCGCAACCACCCCATCACAACAATATCTCCGCCGGCAATCACCTCAGCACCGGGATTGACATCGCCCAAAATCACCACATGTCCATGAAACCGTACATGCTGACCAGAACGCAGCGTACGTCGAATTAAGAGGGTGGGGTGACGACGTGCCTCTTCCTCTAAAGTCCACTCACTATGGCGATCTAGCATACGCTCCACAAATGGCATAGACGGCGGGGCCGTATGCGGACCGACATCACTGGCCTCGAGTGGGTGGGACGGCGAACGTGGACTGCTCTGCTTTTTAGAGCGAGACTTCTCTCGGACTCGATCCCTCTCGTCCTGGCTGGATGAATTATCCATGCCTTCCTCCCCGATTTGACGTCAGCATGTTATGAAGTTCTCCTTCAAGAGCGGAAGTCCTGCTAGGAAAGCGTCTCATAGGACAACTATTTAATGCCAAAAATCGCCAATCCCCACCAAAAAAGGCGCCACGCGCACGCAGTGTGCCCCAGGGCGTCTCCCTATGGTCTATCGACGAACCAACCGCGAATACTTATTTTCCACCTCATGGCGCGGTCTAAATCCCAAAATTCCTCCGATAGCTGGGGTCACCAGCATGCTAAATAAGAGCCAGATCGGGAGGGGTTGCATAAAGTGGCTCCATGAAAAGTCGAAACCAAACAAGTGCAACACCAGCCATTGGAATGGCACGACCACCAACTGGGCTAATCCAGCGACCAGTCCCGGGACAAAAACATTGTCCCGCACAATGCGGGATTCTAAGTGGGCTATGACAAATCCTAAAAGCGCAAAAGTTAACGCATTGAGCCCCCATAAGCGACCCGCCCAAACATCTTGCATCAGTCCTCCCATCAGGCCAGCCATGAGACCTCGGCGTGGCGTTTCGTAAAGAGCGATAATCACCGTGAGAGGTAGCACCAGATCAGGAACATATCCTGTTGGAAATATCTGTGGCAGTAAAGCGGTCTGTATCAACAATCCGAGCAAGAATAACAGGAACCAGGTAATCGCCCGATACTGCCACATCAGTGACCACCTCCACCATAAATAGGGGGCAGTGAGGTACCGCTCGGGTGAGACAGGACCACCATGACATCATCTAACTGATTGAAATTAACTGACGGCTTCACAATGGCCGTCTCAGTCAATCCATAGGCTGTTTTGGCAACACTTTGTACCTGGCCGATTAAGAGTCCCGGAGGATAGTATTCACTATAACTGGAGGTGACTACGGCATCTCCCGGCAACACATTGGGATGGTGAGCAAATAATTGAAAGGTTAATTCTCCGGTAATCGGATCGCGTCCGTCCACAACTCCAGCAGCCTGTGACTGCACATCCTCAGCCCCCAATCCTGATGACGGATCGAGAATTAACATCACCGTAGAGGTGACGGGAGAGGAGGAAATCACCCGACCAACCACTCCTTGGGGAACAATGACCGCCATACCGGAATGGACTCCACTGTCCGTACCACGATTAATCACCACCGTGTCAAACCAATCATCGGGATTACGAGAAATCACTGTGGCCGCAGCTAACTTCCAGGCTGCGCCTTTCTGTTTGAGGTCCAAGAGTCCTCGCAATTGACTATTCTGCTGAGAGAGCTCTGATAGCTCCAGTTTCATGGAATTATACAGCAATAGTTTTTGCTTCAAATCGGTGTTTTGTTGCTCGAGCGTAAAGAGTTGGCCAACCGTGGTCACGCCAGTGCCAACCTTGTTGCCCAGATAGGCTAAACTTGAGGAAGCGGGCGATACTACGGTACTAATAATGTTGCTGAGCGCCACGACCTTATGGTGAACCTTTGCCGTAAAGCTCAGGCTGACGGAAACCACCATTATCACCAAGACGATAATAATGGGACGACGCCAGCGAAAAATGAAGACGCCCACCCGAATCCTCTCCTCCAGAAAAATTTCTCATCGAGGCCGCCCCCTCGACGGCCTCCATGAATATATCTCATTGTCTCTACGATGACTGTCAATCGCTGTCAGTCCTTAGCGACGATTACGGCGTCGTAGGGCCTCTAAATGATGTTGATCGTCAAGCGCCATTCCCGTTCCTCGAACAACCGTCAGCAAAGGATCTTCCGCGCCATGCACTGGCATACCGGTTTCCGAGCTTACCAGCTTGTCAAAATTCCTTAACAGCGATCCTCCACCTGTCATCACAATGCCCCGGTCCATAATATCAGCGGCCAGTTCAGGAGGAGACTTTTCTAGTGTGGCCTTGATGGCTTCCACAATGCTATTCACCGTGTCACTCAGAGCCCGTTGGATTTCGGTGGAACTGACTTTAAGCGTTTTCGGCAATCCTGTAACCAAATCGCGACCACGGACATCCAAGGTTTCCTCCGTATCCGGCGGATACGCCGAACCAATGGTCATCTTCACTTCTTCCGCAGTGCGCTCTCCAATCATCATGTTATAAGTGCGCTTGATGTGGTTGACGATGGCTTCATCCATCTCGTCCCCAGCCACGCGCACGGAGCGAGCCGTGACAATTCCGTCCAACGAGATAATGGCAACTTCCGTGGTTCCCCCACCAATATCTACAATCATATTTCCGGTCGGTTCATTCACCGGAAGGCCAGCTCCAATAGCTGCCGCCATGGGCTCTTCAATCACCAATGCTTCACGCGCTCCCGCTTGCATAGCCGCATCTTTGACGGCCCGCTCCTCAACCCCGGTCACGCCGGAAGGAACACCGATCACCACCATCGGATGTACAAATCGCATGTTGGTGGTAGCTTTACGAATAAAATATTTCAACATTGCCTGCGTGGTATCAAAGTCCGCAATGACGCCGTCCTTCAGGGGACGAACCGCACGAATGTTTCCCGGTGTCCGACCCACCATTTGCTTCGCCTCTTGACCAACGGCAATAATTTCGCCGGTCATTTGATCAATGGCTACCACCGATGGCTCCTGCAAAACAATGCCTTTCCCATGTACAAATACTACGGTGTTTGCGGTTCCTAGGTCTATTCCCATATCCTTGGAAAAAGATCCAAACAATCCCTTCAAGATCTGTTCCTCCCTAACTTAATTCGGTCAGTTCCCCCTGATGCAGGCTCATATGTCGTGACCGTCCGACTATTACATGATCGAGGACGCGTATCCCCATCAAATCGCCACACGCCTCGAGGCGGCGGGTTAGCTCGCGATCCTGTCGACTTGGTTCAGGATCACCGCTGGGGTGATTGTGCGCCACAATGATAGACGCTGCCGAGTAGGCTACTGCGGGGCGAAAGACCTCTCGAGGAAATACTTCCACCCGATCTAATCCTCCACGAAACAGCGTTTCAATACCAAGAACCAGTCCCTTGGTGTTCAACAAAATGATGCGAAACTCTTCTTGATCCCGGTCGCGCAGATCAGATACCAATCGGACCGCATCCGCTGGCGTTTCAATGCGGGATACGGACTCCCGCTCTACCCGATGACCAATTTCGAGCGCAGCCGAAAGAACGGCAGACTTAGCCATTCCTAATCCGCGAGTTTGCATCAATTCGTGTGGCGTCCGGCGACTCAAATGTGCCCATCCGTCGCGTAAAAGATTTCGACTTAACTCCATGACGGACTGCCCACGAGTACCTGTCCCTAATAAGACCGCCAACAACTCGACGTCAGACAGTACTGTTGAGCCATGACTCAAGAGCCGCTCTCGCGGTCTTTCGTCCTTAGGCAACTCTTTAAACGCCATGCTTTAACTCTCCATCAATCCGTCCCATGAGTCTTTCGACCACATCGCGCGGTAACCCGATAACAGTCTCAAGATTGCCTTCATACGACTCCACCCATTGGCCAGCGGTTCCTTGAATGGCATAGGCACCAGCCTTGTCCAATGGTTCACCGGTTGTGATGTACGCATCAATCTCTAACGCCAATAAATGCCGAAAGGTCACGTGAGCGACACTCACTCGTACATACCCTCGTCCCTTACATCCCTGCCAAATCGCCACACCAGTATATACTTGATGACGAGTCCCGCTTAACATTTGTAACATAGCGCGCGCGTGATCTTCATCGCGTGGTTTTCCAAGAATGGTACGCCCGAGCGCCACCACCGTATCAGATCCTAACACGGCAAAAAGCGGGTAGCGCTCGCCCACCGTCACGGCCTTTAACACCGCCAAGCGCCGAACCAGTGCCTCGGGAGCTTCATCCAGTCGGGGTGTTTCATCCACATTCGGTGTCACCACATCAAAATCTAGGCCCAGTTGTGTTAATAGTTCGCGGCGACGCGGTGATGATGATGCTAATATCCACTTCACACTCTCTACCCCCGTCGGCGGAACCTAACGTGTCCTAGAATAATGATGCTCGTAATATGGCCCATTAGCCAGCCACGCTATCAACATTCATAATGCCGAAATCAATCGGTGGCGACCAGGATAATCCTCAGAACCCCGCACAAACATCGCCAAAATACCCATTTTCGGGATGCCGAACGCCGTCATACCACTCCGGCAATAGCTGTAAAACCACACCTATCCTCACGTGGGCGATTAATGAACCCCCAACCAATGAGAACTTTAGGCAGAACTTCCAAGGGTCTTCACCAGCATACCATTCGACTTCCATCGCGGGCAATCACTGAATTCTACCAAGAGTGACAGCAAATCCTAATTCCTTCGCCATCAATCGACAGCTACTCCTTGATAATAGTGAAGCAATCCATATTGAGAGAGATACATCAGCAAAGACAGCGACCCCGCAATGAGCAATGCCTCGTGACGCGTACGCAAGCCCGATCGTGCCGCCGCATACGCATCCTGCAACGAATCCACAACTTGGACCTGGTGAGATGCATCAATCACGCCGCGTAATGCTCGAGGGTCGGATCCCCGCTCACCCGGTACGCGGGTGAGCACCACATCATGAACCAAGGGTAAGAGCCTTTCTAACATCTCAGCGCCGGGTTTGTCGTTAAGCACTCCATAGAGCAAATGCCAGTTCCAGTCCGTCCAAGGAGAACGCGTTAAGGTCGTCACCAGCCCCTCAATGCCATGAGGATTATGCGCCCCATCCACCACAATCAAGGGATCTCTTGACACCACCTGGAATCGCCCTGGCCAGGTGACATGCCCGAGAGCCTTTTTGGCGACCGCGAGGTCCTGAATCAGCCCGCGCTGATAAAGTCTCACCACGGCTTCCCAAGCAGTTTCCAGATTCCCGGTCTGATAAGCGCCCAAAAGTGGGACCCGGACCTGGGTACCGTCGCCGGTGAGCAATTCAGCGCCATCCGCAGTCATATAAGCCTCAAAATGCGGTTCGTAAGTGGGGATGGATAATTGCTGAGCCGTTTTCAAGACCACCTCGCGAGCTAACGGAAATGGCTGTCGCGCTAACACCAGTTCCGTTCCGGCTTTGAGAATGCCCGCTTTCTCGCTGGCAATTTCTTCAATGGTATTTCCCAAGCGATCCATGTGGTCAAATGCAATTGGAGTAATGATGGACAGCATCGGGCACGGTATCACATTGGTCGCGTCCAGCCGCCCGCCCAACCCCACCTCAATCACAGCCACATCGACTGCATGGCGATCAAATGCCAAAAAAGCTAGGGCTGTAACGGCTTCGAAAAATGTGGGTACATCCTCCATCTCCGCCCCAGCCACCTCCACCTCATCGGCGATCGCATCCCAGTCGTACTCCGACAGAGGCACACGATTAATCATCACCCGTTCGTTGATATTGCCTAAGTCAGGCGAGGTGTTTAACCCGACTCGCAGTCCTTGTGACATGAGCGCCTCGGTCACCATGGCTGCCACCGACCCTTTGCCATTGGTGCCCGCCACATGAATGATCGGATAGGCCCGCTCAGGATTGCCCAATCGCTTCAACAACTCGGTAATACGTTCTAATCCTGGCCTTATTCCAAAACGGGATTGACCTTGCCACCAATTTTCTTTCATGACAATGCCTCCTCACGTTCCTTCAATCGGCTCATGCGGGCCTCAAGTTCACTTAAGGTCTCCCGAGCCTTCTGCACCACGTCTTGAGGAGCACGCTGCACAAACTTCTCATCGGCTAACCGCGCGCGAGTCCGATCTCGTTCCCCCACCGTCTCTGCCAATGCACGCTGGACACGCTCCCGTTCTCGCTCCACATCGACCAATCCGGCAAGTGGCAAATACACTGTACCGCCAAGAGTCACACCGGCCACTGCCCCTTGGGGCTTTACCGCTACCTGTGCCACATCCCATGTAAGATTTTTCGCCCGCAATAAATGTCGAATTTCTGGCGCAAGACATTCCCAAGAGTGTAATATCGTCTCGGTATCCGCTAAAGCGGCGAACGACGCCT